>JAEDLA010000049.1 GCA_016295545.1 Oscillospiraceae bacterium
TTGTGCATAAAGCGACAGTATTCGCCGTATTTTTGTGGTATAATTTCAGTACAGGACAAAAGGTCTGCCGTGAAGCATGGAAATCAATTTTTATTTTTCGGTATTATTAAGGGGTGCATCTTCTTGATTATTTGCCAATAGACAATGGTTCTTGGTTCCCTCCTCATCTTCATATACCCCTTAATGGGGTATATGAAGATGAGACGTGGGATTCCAAAGGGACAATGTCCCTTTGGCAGGGGTTTAAGGGGACGGCGTCCCCTTAAATAATTGCCGTACAGTAAAAAATGATTTTCATGACCGTGAAGATTGTAAAAAAGGGTGATAAAATGCTGAAAACTGCTGCAACTGTAAAAACAGGCGTGCTCCGTCAAACAGGAGCTTTTATTCTGTCTGCCGCCGGAGGCTTCTGCCTTGCCGGAACTGACATTGCCGGAGACGCTTCATTCCTTAATATTTCGCTTGCCGGAGCGCTTGGACTTCCTCTGTCCGCTGCCGCCTTTATAGGAAGTCTGCTTCGCTATATTGCTGACGGCAGCGTAGCACGGAGTATGGTACAGATTGCGGCAATGATAATCTGTCTGATAAGCAAGCTATTTTTCGAGTCGGAAAATGATCCGAAATACAGCGGAATCACAACGGCAGCGGCAGTTTTCATCTCAGGAGCAGCCGTATCTGCCATAGTCGGCGACTTGCTGTACAAGCTTGTATTTTACATATTTTACGGAGCAGTTTCAGGCTTTTCGGCATATTGCCTTGCTGTTATCGCAGCAAGTCTTAACCGGCGGCTTGTCCTTGACCTGTCCGCACCTCTGAGCTGTGCCTATGCGGTGATATATACCCTTGTTACGGCTTCGCTGTGTTCAGTTAAAGTGCCTTACATAAATATCGGAATTATTATGGGTACTGCTGTAACAGTGACGGCAGCCTATCATTATCGCTGCTCCGGAGGCGTTATCTGCGGTGCTCTGACAATGTGCGGCGCCTTTCTTGCTTCATCAGATTTCGGAATGCCTATAATAATGATGCCGGCAGCAGGACTGCTTACGGGATATCTGTACAAGCAAAAGGCAGGTACAGCGGCAGGATTTTTTATCGGTATAAGCTTTGCCCTTGCGGTTTTCAGCGGAATTACCGCAGACAGTGTTTACCGGATTCTTGATATTATTTTCGGAACAGTTATCTTCCTTGTGATTACACCGAGTTTTTCTGATAAGTGGGTTCTTGCCGGCGGCAAGGACGAAGCTGCTGCGGAGCTGATAGGCTCACATCTTGGATTTCTTGCCGGTTCTATAGAAACAGTCCGCCGTGAGTCGGGAAGAATTGCGGAGGTTCTTGCACGCAATGCAGACAAGCCATGCGACCTTGAAATAAACGGCGGAAAGATATGTGAAAACTGTCACAGGAGGCTTTCCTGCTGGTACGGTGATATTGAAAATACACGGAGAGGATTCCGGAAAATGTCATCGCTTGCGGAAATAAGCCGTGAGAATTTTCCCTATGAGCTTGCCGACTGCCTGCATAAGGAGGAGCTGACTGCCGCCTTTGAAAAATCCGCAAGGGAGAAAATGACGGCAAAGCTGCTTTCACTGAGATTTTATGACAGTCAGAAGCTTCTTTTTGAGCAGATAAGGATAACTGAGGAGCTTATCGAAGCCGCTGGGGAAAGGCTTGACCTGCGATACAGCGAGCCTGTAAGCAAGGGGATTCTTGCTCGTCTGGAGAAGTACGGCTACAGGGCAAAAAAAGCAGCAGCCTGTTATAATTCACGCAACAGACTTCTTGCGGAAATTTATTTTGACGTGGAGGACGCTCCTGAAAACTGCCTGCGGATATGTGACCTTATTGCAGACGAGCTGCGGATAAGTCTCGATTTTATCGAACCTGTCAGGTCGGAAAGAGAGGTTCGCATAAGGCTTTTTGAAACGCCGCCCTATGCTCTGGAAGCTTATGGAGCATCTGTCTGTGCCGGACATTCTCAGGAGACAGGCGATACCTCCGCAGTTTTCAGCGACGGAACAGGTATAAGCTACGTGGTGCTGTCTGACGGCATGGGCAGCGGCAGAGAGGCGGCTCTTGAATCAAAAATGGTTGTAAGTCTTTTCCGGCGGCTTGTCAGCAGCGGAGTGAACTATTCCTCAGCCATAAAGCTTATAAACTCAATAATGCTTGCTAAATCGGACGAAGAAGCCTTTGCAACTCTTGACGCAGTGCGTATCGACCTTGATACCTGCGGACTGACCGTGATAAAATCGGGAGCTTCTGCAACTCTTATCAGGCACGGGGGACAGGTTATGAAAATAGCGTCGCCCACCTTTCCCATAGGAATTATTCAGGAAGCCGATACCTTTGCACGGGACTATGACTTTGATGAAAATGACATTGCTATAATGTTCTCTGACGGAATCAGCGAGAATGAATATAAATTCATAAAGGAGCTTCTGCTCAGCAGTGATGACCTGAAATTCATCGTGGAGGAGATCTGTGCAAAGGCGGAGCTTTTCAATCCCTGTGTGCGCTCCGATGACGTAACGGTAATAGGACTGCGTGTACACCGGTCTGAGAAAAGTAAAATTTAATATTAAATTAAATCTGTGTAAATACACAAAACTATACGGAAACATACAAAGTGAAATGTGTCAAAATGCATAAAAGTGTATTGTAAAAATTAGTGCAATGACTGAAATTTTGACGTGTATTGCGAAAAGGCTTGAATATTTTTATAATTTCTGATAAAATGATATATAACAAAGGGGGTATATTATGACTGCTAATAAAATTAACGAAAACCAGAACGATTTCCCGCTATATCTCTTTTATCAGGGAAAAAACTGCGAAGCTTACAACTTCTTCGGCGTACACACCCGCAAAAGAGGAAGTGGAAAAATATTCACCTTCCGTGTCTGGGCTCCTAATGCAAAAAGTATTTCTGTTGTTGGTGACTTTAATGAATGGGACAGAACTGCTAACCCTATGTCGCTTATTGCAGACGGAGTGTGGGAGGCTGAGATCAAAAATCTTAAACAGTTTGATGTGTATAAATACAGCATAGAAGCTCCTGACGGCAGAATACTGATGAAAGCCGATCCCTATGCCTGCCATTTTGAAACCCGTCCCGGCACTGCTTCAAAAATCTATGAGAGCAGCTACCAGTGGAACGACAAGGAATGGTTCGAGGCTAAAAAGAAAAATGTTGTATATAAAAGTCCTGTGAATATCTACGAGGTTCACCTTAATTCATGGAAAAAGAGAGAGGACGACATTGTCCTTGATTACATATCATTTGCTAAGGAAATTATCCCTTACCTTAAAAAAATGTCCTATACTCATATCGAGTTCATGCCGCTTACAGAGTATCCCTTTGACGGCTCGTGGGGCTATCAGGTAACCGGTTATTTCGCTCCTACCTCCCGTTACGGAACTCCCGACGACTGCAAAAAAATGATCGATATGTTCCATGAGGCTGGTATCGGTGTTATTTTTGACTGGGTTCCTGCCCACTTCCCGAAAGACGCCGCCGGACTTTATGAATTTGACGGCACCTGCTGCTATGAATATACTGATGAGCGCAAGCGTGAACACAAGGCATGGGGTACAAGAGTTTTTGACTACGGCAAGGCTGAGGTCTGCTCTTTCCTTATTTCAAGTGCCTGCTACTGGTTCAAGGAATTCCATGTGGACGGTCTGCGTGTGGACGCTGTTGCTTCAATGCTTTACCTTGACTATGACAGACGTGACGGTGAATGGTGTGCCAATATATACGGCGGAAATGAGAACCTTGAAGCTGTTCAGTTCCTTAAAAACCTCAATGAAACCGTTTTTGCAAATAATCCCTACGCTCTGATGATTGCTGAGGAATCCACTGCATGGCCTCTCGTTACAAAGCCTACCGATATCGGCGGACTGGGCTTCAATTTCAAGTGGAATATGGGCTGGATGAATGATATGCTTATGTATATGTCTCTTGATCCGATTTACCGTGCTTTCAATCACGACAAGCTTACATTCTCTTTCTTCTACGCTTTCTCGGAGAATTTCGTGCTGCCTATTTCCCACGACGAGGTAGTTCACGGAAAATGCTCCATGATAAATAAAATGCCGGGTGATTATGACCAGAAATTCAGCTCCTACCGTGCTTTCCTTGCCTATATGATGGCTCATCCGGGCAAAAAGCTGCTGTTTATGGGGCAGGAATTCGGTCAGATGAATGAATGGAATTACGAGTCTCAGCTTGACTGGGGACTTATGGATTTTGATTCACACCGTAATTTACTTAAATTCTCAGAAAAACTCAATAAATTCTATCTGGAAAATTCACCTTTCTGGGAGAATGACGATTCATGGAACGGCTTCAGCTGGATATCCAACGACGACTACAAGCAGAGTGTTATCGCTTTCAGACGTATCGATGACGAGGGCAACGATATAATCATTGTCTGCAACTTCGTTCCTGTTGAACGCAGAGACTATAAGATAGGTGTGCCTCAGAAGGGCAGATACAAGCTTGTTTTCAACACTGACGCTGCTGAATTCGGCGGTACAGGCGTAACGGAAAAATCCTTCAAGACCTCTCACTACGCTATGCACGGCTTTGAGGAGAGCATCTCAATGACACTTGCTCCATTGTCGGTTATTTATCTGAAATTTGCACCGGTAAAGAAAAGAGCACCAAAGGCTGCTGCCGAGGAAAATGTTTCCGCAGAGAAAAAAACTGCTGCTGAGGAAAAAGCTTCTGCACAGAAGAAAACTGCTGCTGAGAAAAAAGTTACCGCAGAGAAAAAGACTGCTGCGAAAAAGCCGGCTGCAAAAAAGACAGCTTCCGGCAGAAAAAGAACTGCAAAAAAAGCTGAAGAGACCTGATAATCACTATTTGTTTATATTTACCTATCGGGAGGAATATTATGTATATCAAGAAAAAATGCGTTGCTATGCTCCTTGCAGGCGGTCAGGGAAGCAGACTTTATGCGCTTACCAAAAACGTTGCAAAACCAGCTGTTCCATACGGCGGAAAGTATCGTCTCATTGATTTTCCGCTCTCAAACTGCACAAATTCCGGTATCGACACAGTAGGTGTTCTCACTCAGTATCAGCCTCTCGTGCTTAATGAGTATATCGGCAACGGCGCTCCCTGGGATCTGGATAAGACCAACGGCGGCGTTCATGTACTTCCGCCTTATGAAACACAGGCTGGTGCTTCATGGTATGAGGGAACTGCTAACGCTATCTATCAGAATATGCGGTTTATAGACAGATATGACCCTGAGTACGTTATCGTTCTCGGCGGTGACCATATCTATAAAATGGATTACTCAAAAATGGTGGACTTCCACATCGCAAATGATGCTGACTGTACAATTTCTGTAATCGATGTTCCGAGAGCAGAGGCTTCACGATTCGGTATCATGATATGTGACGAAAACAACAAGGTCGTTGATTTCGTTGAAAAGCCAAAGGAGCCTAAGTCTACCCTTGCTTCAATGGGAATCTATGTGTTCAGCTGGAACAAGCTGCGCAAATACCTTATTGAAAACGAGAATGATGCAAACGCTAAGCGTGAGCGTGGTGAAAAGTGGTCAAAGGATTTCGGCAAGGATATTATAACCTCCATGCTTGCCAATAACGAGAGACTTTTCGCTTATGAGTTCGAGGGCTACTGGAAAGACGTGGGAACTCTTGATTCCCTCTGGGAGGCTAACATGGACCTCCTCAGTCCCAGCGTACCCCTTGACCTTTATGACCTCAGCTGGAAAATATACGCAAGAAATGAAAATATGCCTCCCCAGTATGTTGGAAAAAATGCAAATATCGAAAATTCAATGATTTCCGAGGGCAGTTATGTTGACGGAACTGTTGATTTCTCCATTGTATTCTCCGATGTTACTATTGAACCCGGAGCTGTTGTGAATTACAGCCTTGTTATGCCCGGTTCTGTCATAAAGTCCGGAGCAGTTGTTGAATATGCAATTGTTGGCGAGGACTGCGTGATTGAAAGCGGCGCAAGAATCGGAGCAAGCCCTGAAAATATCGAGAACAGGGATAACTGGGGAATTGCTGTTGTAGGACATAATGTTACAGTGTCCTCCAACAAGGTTGTCGAGCCAAAACAGATTATTGGCGAGAATATCTAAGGAGGGCTTAAATAATGAGTGTGAATTACAGTGTTTTAGGTTTGATTTTTGCAAGTATGCACGATGATACAGTAGCTGAGCTGACGAAGCAGAGAACTATGGGTTCCATTCCTTTCGGCGGCCGCTACCGTCTTATAGATTTTCCTCTTTCTAACATGGTTAATTCGGGAGTCCCCGAAGTGGGCGTTATTACTAAGTCCAATTACGGCTCCCTTCTTGACCATCTCGGCTCAGGCAGAGAATGGGATCTTGCTCGTAAAAAGGGCGGACTTCATCTTCTGCCTCCTTACAGCCAGACCGGCGGAATCTATAAGGGCAGACTTGACGCTCTCAATAATGTAGGCAGCTTTTTAGCTCACTCTCAGGCTAAATATGTTATTCTTGCAGACTGTGATATAGTTACCGCAATGGACTTTAATCCTGTTCTTACAAAGCATATCGAAAGCGGTGCTGATATTACCTGCGTTTACAGTCATGCTTACTACGACAGCGAAAAGAATCAGCGTACAACTATTCTCGGAATGGACGAAAGCGGCAGAGTAAGAGATGTTCTTTACGATCCGCAGATATCCGGTGAATGCGATATCTGTCTGAATACTTTCGTTATGAGCACAGAATTCCTGAAACAGGTCGCAGCTGATGCGGCAAGCAGAAATCTCTACAGCCTTACAAGAGATGTTCTTCAGGCTAAAAAGGACGAGTTCAATATATTGGGCTATGAGCACAAGGGATTCTTTACAAAGATAGACAGTCTTCAGAGCTATTACAATGCTAATAAAATGCTCCTTGACACAGAAAAGAGAAGTGCTCTCTTTACAAAGGATCTGCCTATATATACAAAAATCGGTGACAAAGGTCCCGTTAAATATGGTCTTGAATCGAATATCAGCAACTCCCTTATTGCAGACGGCTGCATAATTGAGGGAACTGTTGAAAACTCAATTCTTTTCAGAGGTGTTAAGGTAGGCAAGGACACTGTTATCAAAGACTCCATTCTTATGCAGGGAACTGTTATCGGCAGCAAATGCGCTGTAACATCAGTTATAACCGACAAAAATGTTGAGATAAGCAATGAAAAGGTTCTTACAGGTTCTGAGACTTATCCGCTGTATATAAGCAAAAACGCAAAAATCTGATTCGGCGGAGGTTTGAGATATGAATATTCTTTTTGCGGCAAGCGAGGCTGTGCCGTATGCAGCTTCGGGCGGACTGGCTGATGTAGTCGGTTCGCTCCCGAAGAAAATCTGCGCAAAAGGTCATGACTGCCGGATAGTTATACCTCTTTACAAGACTATCGGTGAGGAGTTTCGCAAAGAAATGACTCAGATAACAACAATTACTGTTGACGTGTCATGGCGTAAGCAGTACTGCGGTATTTTTACGGCTGAGAAAAATGGCATTGTCTATTATTTTATCGATAATGAGTATTACTTTGCAAGGGACGGTCTTTACGGATTTTATGACGACTGCGAGAGATTTGTTTTCTTTTCCCGTGCCGTTCTTGAAATGCTCCGCCATATCGACTTCAAGCCGGATATAATCAATGCAAATGACTGGCAGACTGCTCTTATTCCTGTTTACTACAACGTTTACTACAAGTATCAGCAGGGATATGACCAGATAAAGAACATCTTTACTATCCACAACATCGAATATCAGGGACGTTACGGCAGGGAGGTTCTCAACGAGCTTATGGGAATACCTCTTTACCATGCAAATCTGCTGGAATACGATGGCTATATCAACATGATGAAAGGCGCTGTTGAAACTGCGGATATGATTACAACCGTAAGTCCCAGCTATGCATGGGAGATTCTTGACCCCTGGTTCGCTCACGGACTTGACAGGATTCTTGTTACAAAGCAGTACAAGCTGAAAGGTATTCTGAACGGCATCGATTATGATGTTTTTGATCCGGAAAAGGACAAGCAGATAGCTGCTAATTATTCTGCTAAAAATATTGAGGGTAAGGCTGCCTGCAAAAATGCACTTATCACACGTCTTGGACTGGACGACGGCGATGAGCCGATAATCGGTATAGTTACCCGTTTTGTGGGACACAAGGGAATTGACCTTATACGCTGTGTAATCGAGGAAATCGTTCATATCGGATTCAAGTTTGCTGTTCTTGGCAGCGGCGAGAAAATCTATGAGGATTTCTTCCGTGAAATGGCAGCAAGGCATCCCGGAAGAATATCTGCAAATATCGGCTTTATTCCGGAGCTTTCACGTCAGATATATGCCGGAGCTGATATGTTCCTTATGCCCTCACAGAGTGAGCCGTGCGGACTTGCACAGATGATTTCCATGAGATATGGAACTATTCCGATAGTTCGTGAAACAGGCGGACTTCGTGATTCTGTACGTGACAACGGCGGCGAAAACGGCAACGGCTTTACATTCAAGACATATAATGCAAATGATATGCTTGATGCAGTTAAGCGAGCTAAAAAGTGTTATGATGATCAACAGGAGTGGAGCGAGCTTGTTGAGCGCAGTATGAAATGCGATTACAGCTGGAGTACTTCGGCAGACCTGTATATTGAGACTTATAAAGAGATTTTATCAAAATAAAAATTACGGGTGCTCTTATCAGGCACCCGTTTTTTATTGTTAAAAAGTCTGAAAAATA
>JAEDLA010000050.1 GCA_016295545.1 Oscillospiraceae bacterium
TGACGGAACGATAGCTGACAAATTTTTCAGCAGGTTGATGTGGAATTAGTATTATATATAAGATTAACCTGTTCGTATAGGAAATGTGTACGGTGAATCTGTACCATTGACTATGGGAACAGGTTTTTTTGCTGTTTTATTCTGAAAATCCTCCACGGGAAAAAATATTCTGAAAAATTTACAATATATACTTGACAAAGCATATTATATGGTGTATAATATTGTCAGATTAAGAAAAAGGGGGATTGCAGTATGGCTTTTCCGGTTAGCGCTGCCCTTTTGGACGCTATGGTGCTTGCTGTTGTAAGCGCTGAGGAAACCTATGGATACAAGATTACTCAGGAGCTTTGCGAAACTGTTCCTGTGTCGGAATCTACCCTGTACCCCGTTCTGCGCAGACTGCTTCACGGAGGCTGCCTTGAATCCTATGATATGGCTTTTCAAGGCAGAAACCGGCGGTATTACAGAATTACCGAACAGGGCAGCCGTGCACTGGACGACTACCGTACAGAATGGAACAGCTACAAAGAGGGTATAGACAGGATATTGATTGGTGAGGGGGCTAAGGACAATGGATAAATATGACTTTATAAAACAACTTGAAAAAGGTCTTTCCGGACTTTCTGATACTGAAATTTCACAGGCACTGCAATATTACAAGGAGCTTTTCGAGGAAGCAGGCAGTGAAAGGGAACAGGAGCTTATAGCTAATCTCGGTTCTCCTGAGAGCATTGCTGAAAACATTAAGCGTGAAAGCGGTACAGTTGCAGTCGTAGAGCCTGAAAAAGCTGAAGCTTCGGAAGCTGATGAACCTGCTGGGGAAAATATCAGAGCTGAAGCTGATACTGAAAAAGCACCGTCAGAGCCGCAGTGCCGCACAGAAAAAATGCGCAGCATGAGTACAATTGTTATGCTGATAATTATTGCGTTTCTTACATCTCCGCTCTGGCTCGGTATAATGGTGGTTGTGTATGCTGTGCTGTTTGCAGTTCTTGTAACAGTGATAGCTCTTGTTGTTGCTTTCGGAGCAGTGGGGATTGCCGGAATATGCGCAGGAGCAGTATCTTTATTCCCTGCACCACCTGTCGGACTGGTTCTCCTTGGACTGGGACTGGTGTTTTCAGCTATTACCGTTATGTGTACGCCCTTTCTCTGCAAGGGAATATTCTACATCTGCCGTGGTGTACTAAATGGTACTGTAAGCCTGTTCCACAGCATATTTTATGAGAGGGGGACTGCGGCTTGAAAAAGTTTGTAAAGATAAATGCAATTATTATTGCGGCAGGCTTCGTCCTCTTTTTAATAGGCACAGTATGGCTGAGCGCCGCCGGTGCAAAATATTTTTCGGGCAATACTGTCTCTTATGAGGAGAATTTGAGCGCAAAAGAAGTTTTATCCGCTGATAAGCTTGAAATTGAAACCGGCTTTGCTGAAATGGAAATTGTTACAGGAAGCGAAGTAAAGCTTACAGCTGAAAATATTCCGGAGGGACTGCAGGCGCATCTTTCCTGTGATAACAATACTATTAAGATAAGCTCAGGCGTGAATTACGGGGGAAAGCTTCTTAAAAATGCCGGAATAAATGTTGATTCCAGCGGTAAGTATACTCTTTGTGTTCCGGAAAGCTTATCAAAAATTGATGTTGAGTTTGGATTCGGAAAGCTTACAGTCAATGGCTTAAGCTGCGATAAAGCTGATTTTGAAGTCGCATATTCCGATGCGGATATTTATATAGCTGCGTCAAAACTTGATATTGACAATGCTTTCGGCGACACATACATTGATATGATGTCCGTTGAATGTTCAAAAGCGGATATATCCTCCTCATTCGGTCAGTGCAGAATAGAGAATGCTTTGATAACAGAAGCTGCTGATATTGACAGCTCTTTCGGAGAAGTAAGCTGTCAGCTTATCGGAGATAATTACCGTGTGAATTCAGACAATTCTTTCGGAGACTGCACTGTCAGCGGAGATATATCCGGTTCAGGTGCTGAGATAAATGTCAGCAATTCATTTGGTGATACAAAAATAATTGCCGGTAAATCCGGAAATAAAATAATCTGAAAATGGAGTGGTTTTTATGAAAAGACTTTACAAAAACACACAGGAGAAAATGCTTTGCGGAGTATGCAAAGGTCTGTCAGAGTACTTTGACATTGATGTGTCAATAGTCAGGCTGCTTTTTGTGATTCTTGCGCTTGCAAGTGGTGTAGGACTTATCCTCTATATTGCGGCAGCTATCATACTTCCCGACAAATTTGAATAAAAGTTACAAAGCGGCGGATCCCTGAGCGAATTCGCCGTTTTTGTTTGGTCAGATGCAGGTATCAATTCAGTAAATTCCACATATAATTATATATATGCAGTATGGGAGCTGTCAGATTTCGGCGTGCCGTATGCCGGAAAGCGGCTGGAGTATTATTATGTGTGGAATTGCAGGAGCTGTAAGCTTTATAAATGATATGCGTGAGGATATGAATGCCTGTCAGTCAATGCAGAAAGCCTTGCTCAGACGAGGTCCTGACCAGCGTGGCATAGTTTTAAAACGATGTGCTGCTCTTATCCATACACGACTTGCTGTAATCGATATAAGCGGCGGCAGACAGCCTATGACCTGTCTGAACGGCGGAAGTGAGTACACAATTGTCTACAATGGTGAGCTTTATAATACTGATGAGCTTCGCCGTGAGCTGAGCATTGATTTTGACTTTGAAACGCACTCGGATACAGAAGTGGTTCTCAAAAGCTATATCAGGTGGGGAGAGGACTGCGTTAACAGGTTTAACGGAATATTTGCCTTTGCTGTTTATGATGAGGGCAGAGAAAAAGTTTTCCTTGCCCGAGACAGGATAGGAGTTAAGCCGCTTTTTTATTATGAGACAAAGGAATCCCTTATTTTTGCATCAGAGATTCCTGCATTGCTGGAGCATCCGGAGGTCCCCCATGAGATAGATGCTCAGTCAGCGGCGGAGCTTATACTTATGGCACCCGGAAGAACTCCCGGCTGCGGTGTTATCAAAGGAATAAAGGAAGTCAAGCCCGGCTGGTGCGGCACTTATTCTCCGGAGGGGCTAAAGCTCCGTGAATACTGGCGGCTTCGTGCCTATGAGCTGAACGAGAGCTTTGAGCAGACTGCCGAACACGTACGGGAGCTTGTTCTTGATTCAATCAGGAGACAGCTTGTTTCAGATGTTCCTGTATGCACATTTCTGTCCGGAGGACTTGATTCCAGTCTGATTTCCTCTGTAGCCTGTGCTGAGCTGAAAAAGCAGGGAAAGATTCTTGACACTTTTTCAGTGGATTACCGTGACAATGACAAGTATTTTCAGAAAAGTCATTTTCAGCCCAACAGCGATCCTGAGTTCATAAACTGCATGACGGAATATCTCGGAACAAATCATCACTGGACAGTTGTTGATACTCCTGAGCTTGTTGAAGCACTTGATGAAGCTGTTGATGCAAGAGGTCTGCCGGGAATGGCTGATGTAGACGCTTCGCTGCTGATTTTCTGCCGTGAGATAAAAAAATACGGCACAGTTGCCCTGTCCGGAGAGTGTGCCGATGAGCTTTTTGGCGGTTATCCCTGGTACAGAGACAAGGATATACGCATGACTGACGGTTTCCCATGGGCACAGAGTACTGCCTACAGGAAGAAATTCCTTTGTGCAGATTATGCTTCTCAGATAGATGCGGAGGACTATGTTTACAGCGCATACAGGGAGACGGCTGACTACGCAATGAAGCTGCCGTCAGACAATGAGACGGAATACCGCATGAGGGAAATGACACAGCTGAATTTTCACTGGTTCATGCAGACGCTTCTTGACCGCAAGGACAGAATGAGTATGTACAGCGGACTTGAAGTGCGTGTACCGTTCTGCGATTACCGTATAGCGGAATACTTATATAATGTAAGGTGGGAGTACAAGGACTGGCAGGGCAGGGAAAAGGGGCTTCTCCGTGAAGCAATGAAAGACTGGCTGCCGGAAAAGGTGCTGTGGCGTAAGAAAAGTCCCTATCCGAAAACACATAATCCGAACTTCCTTGCAGCGGTTACGGCGAAGCTTTCGGCAATTCTTGAAAGTGACAGCGGTGTGCTGACAGAGCTTGTAAACCGTCAGGAGCTTGAAAAGCTTTTGCGCCATGAGGAGCATATTCAGTGGTATGGTCAGCTTATGAATCTGCCTCAGACTATTGCATTTTTCATTCAGCTCGACTATTGGCTGAAAAAATTTCATATAAAACTGGTTTGAATCCGGAAACTTACGGCGGACAAATGCGTCTGTCTCAGCTTGTTGATAAATCGATAGATAAGACATGGGATTCCAAAGGGCGTTCCCTTGATTTTCCTGACTTCTTCAACAGTCTGGGGCGGACAAATGCGTCCGCCTGTTTTTATAGTAATTTTCTATCAGGATATTTAAATGGCTTTACAGAGAGCAGGCGGCTATTAAAATAATATTAGTCTGCCGGAAATCGTATAATTCTGCGGTTGACAGCGGCAGTGAAAAAATGCCAAACGGCGAATAATATTAATCTTTTTGACGGATTTAGTAGCAATATAAAAAAATATTGAAGAATATACACTTTTCTGTTGCAATTTTCAAATATATGTGATATAATATTTGTATAAGTTTAATAATGGCATTTTGTCCCTTTATAATATGACGATTTTCAAAATTGTTGTGCTTTTTGTAAAAATCTTAGCCTGCTTTCCAACACTTTATACGGACAGTATATAAATTGGTAATTATTAATAAAAAATAGGTGATTATTTATGCCAAAAAAGCAATTGAAAAAATAGTTTTAAAATGTTATAATTGTTATTATTAAAATGGCGAAATGCTATGAGTTAATGCTATCAACTATGGAGGTGGTTTCATGAAGAGTTTTTCCTATATTGCTCAGGACGCCAGAGGCAATCAGAAAAAAGGCGTTATCATTGCAGAGGATGAACAGGCTTTTCTCGCCAAGATGAAAGAACAGGGCCTGTATGCAAAGGATTATCAGGAAAGCGATTCAGACAATTCAAAATCAATGTACAAGTTTTCGTCCAAAGAGCTGTACTTCAACTGCAGACAGCTGAGTGCTATGCTTACGTCAGGACTTACACTTGTAAAAGCAATCGACATTCTCTGCAAAGAGCAGGAAAAGGAAAAAGCAAAAGCTATCTGGACCGATATCTATGAGAGCGTTCAGAAGGGTGAATCCTTCTCGGAATGTCTCGAAAAACACAGAGGCTCTTTCCCGGACTTCCTTATCTCAATGGTTGCTGCCGGTGAATCCAGTGGCTCTCTCGATGTTATCATGCAGCGTATGGCTAATCACTACGCTAATGAAAACAAACTCAAAAACACTATCAAAAGCGCAATGACCTATCCTTTGATACTTATGGTACTCTGTATCGTAATCGTAATCTTCCTGTTTACGTTTATCATGCCGACGTTCATTGCAATGTACGACGATCCGTCCACAATGCCTGCGCTTACAAAAATGCTGGCGGCAATAAGTGACTTCCTTAAAACAAAATGGTATATTCTCGTTATCATTGCTGCTGCACTTTTCTTTGGCATCAGATACGCACTTAAAGTTCCAAGCTTCAGAATCAAATTTGACCGGTTCCTGATAAAAGGGCCCGCCGTTGGTCCGCTTATCACTAAGATCTACACAGGACGTTTTGCAAGAACACTTTCCTCTCTCTATTCCAGCGGTATTCCAATGGTTGAGTGTCTGCAGAAGTCTTCTGAGGTTCTTGGCAACTCTTACATCGACGCCTGCTTCGAAGACGTTATTTCTGAGGTTAAACAGGGTGAATCCCTTTCCGCAGCTATTACAAGAACAAATATTTTTGAGCCCATGTTCTGCTCAATTATATATGTAGGTGAGGAGTCCGGTGCTCTTGACTCTATCCTTGAAAGCTCATCAGAATACTATGAAGAAGAGTCAGACTCCGCTGTTCAGCGACTGGTCGGAATGGTTGAGCCGCTGCTGCTTATTTTCATGGCTATTATCATCGGACTTGTTGTATGTGGTATTTATCCCGCACTCTACGGTTCAATGGAAAGCGTCGAGAACGAATAATTTTTGGAAAGGTGGAAAGAATAAATGCTTTCATTTGATATTACCGACAGAAACATACGAATTGTTAAAGGCGTTGAGGGCAACGGAAAAATTAAAATCAGCTCCGCTGCCACACTTAACCTCGAAGAAGAGGTTATCGTAAACGGTCACGTTAAGGACGTTCCCCGTGTTGCTACTCTTATCAATGGCATTCTCAAAAAGAGCAAAATGGCTGATAAGGAAGCTATCGTCAGCATTTCCTCAAATCTTACAATCTTTAAAGAGCTTACTATCCAGAAAACAAAAAGCTCTGAATTTTCCAAAGCTGTTAAGCAGCAGATGCAGTCTACTCTTAACATCGATGATACATACTGCGTTTCCTATGTTATCGTAGGCGAAGCTGAGGGCGAGGCAAATGACATGGTCAAGGTTCTCGCAACTGCCTGCCCCAATGAAATCGTAAACTGCTACAGAGAAGTGTTCAAGATGCTGGGCATCGCACTTAAATCTGTTATGATAGGCTGCAACTGTATCACAAAGGTTCTTCTTGCTGATACAAAGATCAAGGCTAAAATGCCGCTGCTTGCCGTTCAGATCGACAACAACTTCATAAGCCTTAACCTTTATGAGCGTGGTCAGCTTTCATTTACAAGATTTGCTTCTATCGATGCTTCTGACTACGGCAACTCTGAGGACTACGTTTTCGAGGCTGTTAACGAAAATATCTACCGTATGCTCCAGTTCCACAGAACACGTAATACCGGTGAGACTATTGAGAACGTTATCTTCTACGGTGACACCCACGAGTATGTAAGACTTACAGATGAGCTTGAAAAGCTTGAGCTTAATACAAGCCTTATCAATGTTCCTCCGCAGATTCACGGACACGAAAATCTTGAATTCTCTCTCTACGCCAACGCTATCGGCGCTATGTTCAAGAGAAACAAGGAAACTGAAAAGATCAACCTCCTTGAAATTGACGGCGGCGTTGTTGCTAAGGCTAAGGCAGCTTCCGGCGGAAATTATACTGCTGCTATGCTGGCTGTTGTTGCTGGTACAGCTATTATCGTCGGCGGTATCTGGGGCGGTCTTGCAATTCATGACAAGGGAATCGAAAATAAGATAGAGTCCTATCAGGCTGATATCGACAGCCCTGAAACAGCTAAAAAACTGCAGCTTCACACCAGACTTCTTGATATGAAGACAAAGGTTGATAATTACAGCG
The DNA here is from genome assembly GCA_016295545.1 of Oscillospiraceae bacterium. Lineage (GTDB taxonomy): Bacteria > Bacillota > Clostridia > Oscillospirales > Ruminococcaceae > Ruminococcus. Next base: position 7,286 of record JAEDLA010000050.1, read on the forward strand.
TTATTATCAACAATGCAAATGACGCTCTCAAGTCACAGCCTATCATTCTTGGTGAAAAGTATGATAAGCTTGATGAGGTAATCAGCTCAACAGCTGATAAGCTTGGCGTCGGAGAGGCTAAAATCGTTTCTCCTCAGTATTCAAGCGGAGTTCTTACATTTGATGTTTTATGTTCAGCCGTAACAGAGCCGTCACAGAAGATACCTGCTGAATTTGTTGACAATCTCATGAAAGAAGATGAGGTTGTTGATGTAAGGTATTCAAACTACAGTGTAGCTGATACCGGTCAGCAGACTGATGCGGAAGGCAATGTTATCAGTGAAGGCGAGAAAAAAGTTAACTTCTCACTTGTAGTTACTTTAAAGGGACGTGAAAGTGCTTATCACGCACCAGATGCAAATAAAGAAGCAACAGAAGGAACGGAGGCTGAATAATCATGAAATTAAATTACAGAGAGCGTATGATTCTGCTTGGCGTAATAGCTGTAGCAATTATCTTACTCGGAATTTTCGCACTTATCAGACCTAAGATCAATGACATTAAGAGCGATAATGCCAAGCTTGACGAGGTAAAGGCTCAGTGGTCCGAAATTGAGACAAAAATTAATGAGATCGAACCCCTTCAGAAATCAATCAAGGATACCTACAGTGATTCAATAAAGATCTGTGGTAATTTCGTTGAGAAGGAAAAGGTTGATTCAACAACAAAGCTTGATAAGATGATGCAGGCCTATATTGACGAATGCAATCTTGAGATCCAGACTCTTGACCTTGCTGAACAGAGCATCAGTCAGCTTAACTACTACTACTATACTCCTCCGGTTCTTACATCAACAATGTTTGATGCTGCTGATGTAAACGGCAACTTCGCTGCTGAGAGAGCATTAGAGAGAGCTGAGTCAACTGCTCTTTCTGAAAGAACTGCTGAATCTGTAATCGTTGCACGTTATGGCTTTACAGCTAAGGGCAACAAGGAAGATATCTGGAGCTTTATGGAAAAAATTGACAGCCTCAAAACTGCTGTTCTTATTGAGTCTGTTAATATCGATGACTATACTTTCGGTGAGGATGATCCTGCAAGTGACGGAAGAGCAGTTGTTACAATGATTGTAGATGTATATTCCGTATTTGAAATGGACGAACCGGTAGTAGAATAATTAAACATTCGTTATTCGTTTTTAACTGGAAAGGCGGTAAAAAATGAAAACTGAAAAATCAAAGCGGCTGAAAGGTGCGGTACTGTTTACCGTTGTTTCAGTAATGTCTTTGTTAATTATTTTCCTTATGGGTACTCTCTTGCTGGCATCTGCTGCCAACAAGAGAGCTCAGAAATCCTATGCGGTTTCTCAGGCTGAATACACAGCTAAAACTGCTATTGAAAGCTTTACAAAGGCAATGGAGAGCAGCGAAGAAATCGCAGGTGCTGTCCAGG
>JAEDLA010000051.1 GCA_016295545.1 Oscillospiraceae bacterium
TTCAGAGAATTTGGATTATTACTTTGGCAATTAAATATCGATAATTACTTTGTCGGGCAAGCCGAGGGGAGCAATGGTGCAGCGTCCGTAAAGCTTCGCTGTTATTTTTCGATATTTAATTGCCATATTAATAATATGAGCTGTTCATCTTACCTGACCGTCACCGTTTACAAGATACTTTACGGTAGTCAGCTCGTTAAGTCCCATAGGACCTCTTGCATGAAGCTTCTGGGTGGAGATGCCTATTTCTGCTCCAAGACCAAATTCACCGCCGTCGGTAAATCTTGTGGAGGCATTTACATAAACTGCTGCCGCATCAACTTCATGCTGGAATTTACGTGCGGAGTCCAGGGATTTTGTAACGATACACTCGGAATGCTTTGTTCCGAAGCGGCGGATATGTGCAATAGCCTCATCAATGGAGTCCACCACTTTAACAGAAATTGCATAGTCAAGGAACTCCTTGCCGTACTCGTTTTCGGTGGCAGGCTCAATAGAACCGAGTATGGCGGCAGTCCTGCTGCAGCCGTAAATTTTAACATTGTGCTCCCTGAAACGCTCTGCTATCATGGGCAGGAACTTCTCTGCACAGTCCTTGTGAACAAGGAGACTTTCCGCAGCGTTGCAGACAGAGGGACGGGAGGTTTTGCTGTTGTCGCTGATATTCACAGCCATTTCAAGGTCAGCGGAAGCGTCAACAAAAATGTGGCAGTTTCCGGTACCTGTCTCGATAACTGGCACTGTTGCCTGATTTACAACAGCCTGAATAAGACCTGCGCCGCCTCTTGGAATAAGTACGTCGAGACAGCTGTTCAGGCGCATAAGCTCAGCAGTAGTCTCCCGGGAGGTATCAGCTACTACCTGAATAATATCGGCAGGAAGTCCCGCAGTTTCAACGGCTTTGCGCATAATATCGCCAAGACATTTATTGGAGCTGACAGCCTCCTTGCCGCCTTTGAGGATAACAGCGTTTCCGGCTTTCAGGCACAGTGCGGCTGCATCTACAGTAACGTTGGGACGTGATTCAAAGATGATTCCGATAACGCCCAGGGGAACTCTTGTTTTCACGATTTGCAGACCATTGGGACGTACTGTGCCGCTGATTATCTCGCCCACAGGATCATTAAGAGCGACAAGCTCATCAACGCTTTTTGCCATTCCGACAATTCTCTTTTCATCAAGTCTGAGCCTGTCCTGCATTGCGGCAGACATACCGTTCTGTGCAGCGGCTTCAAGGTCTTTGCTGTTTTCACTTATGATAAGAGCCGCATTTTCGGTAAGAGCCTTTGAAATTGCGGATAATGCGTTATTTTTCTGCATTGTGGAGGCTGCGGCGATAAAGCTTTCGGCAGCCTTGGCTTTTCTGCCAAGTTCTTCAACGTAACTCATAGAAATTCACCTCATTATTTATTTGCCCTGAAATATGTACCGATTTCCTTATCTTCAAAAAGGTCGTAAAGAAGCTCAGGATCTCTACCGTTCATGATTATCATATCTATGCCGGCTTCTCCGGCAATTTTTGCTGCATTTATTTTTGTAGCCATGCCGCCTGTGCCCAGCTTTGTGCCTGCACCTCCGGCAGCCTGTTCGATTTCGGGAGTTATCTCCTTAACAAAATGAATCTGCTTTGCATGGGGATTAGTTCTCGGATCGTCGTCGTAAAGTCCGTCAATATCGGAAAGTATCAGCAGCAGGTCTGCATTGGAAAGCTCTGCAACCATTGCTGAAAGGGAGTCGTTTTCGCCGATTTCAAGCTCCAGTTCATCGATTGCAATAGTGTCGTTTTCGTTGACGATGGGTATAACGTCCATGCTTACAAGTTTTTCAATAGTATTTTCAAAGTTGCGGCAGTGGTCGGGATTGGAAATAATAGTTTTTGTCAGCAGTATCTGTGCAACGGTAATGCTGTATTTTGCGAACATATCGTCATAAATATGCATAAGCTCACACTGACCGATAGCCGCAACAGCCTGTTTTGAACGGGTATCCTTCGGCTTTTCAGCAAGACCAAGCTTTCCTGCGCCAAGTCCGACAGCTCCGGAGGAAACTATAATGATTTCACGCCCGGAATTGTGCAGGTCGGAAATAACTCTTACAAGATTGGTCATGCGTCTTATATTCAGCTTTCCTGTCTTATGTGCAAGGGTAGATGTGCCAAGCTTTATAACGATTCTGTGTTTATCTGAAATATTTCTCATTTGATGAAGCTCCGTTCAGTTAACTTTATTTTCGGGAGAGCCGCTGAGCCATGCTTTGAAGCTGCGGCAGACTATACCGAGAAGCCGCTCCCTTGTCTCAGGGGCAGCCCATGCTGTGTGGGGAGTGATAAGGCAGTTTTTTGCGTGCTTCAGAGGCGTTTCCGGAGACATTGGCTCCTTTTGGAGCACATCAAGATAGGCGGCAGAAATAGTGCCGCTGTTCAGTGCCTCAGCTAAATCCTCCTCCACAACAGTACCTCCCCGTGAAGTGTTGATGAGTACAGCAGTCGGCTTCATTGAGGAAAGCAGCTCACGGTTGATGATGCCCTCGGTCTGAGGTGTAAGGGGACAGTGAAGTGTAAGTATATCTGCTTTTTTTGCGGCAGTATAAATGTCGGTGACCTCATAGGGGCAGTTCTCCGGAACAGTTCGTGTGCTGATAATTATATTCATGCCGAAAGCCTTGCCGATTTCCGCAGTTCGCTTGCCGATAGAGCCGTAGCCGATAATTGAAAGATTCTTTCCGGCAAGTTCGCCGGTGGGCAGAGGAAAATATGAAAAACAGGGGGAGCTTTCCCATTTGCCCTCCTTAACAGCCTGACCGTACAGGTGAATTTTGTTGAAATGGTCGAGAATATAGGCGAAAACCTGCTGTGCCACAGCGTCAGTGGAGTACTGACCGGCATTGCAGACAGTTATACCTTTTTCAGCGGCATATTCGATATCAATATTGTTGTAGCCGGTGGCGAAAAGTCCGATATAGCGCAAATCCGGACATTTATCAATGACTTCCCGTGTTATCGGGACTTTATTGCACAGCACAGCTTCTGCATTGCCGATATGCTCAGCAGCCTCAGAGGGAGCAGTGCTTTTATAGACAGTTACCTCGCCGAGAGCCTCAAGAGGAGCAGCGGAGATGTCACCGTTCATGGTCATTGTATTCCAGTCGAGGACAGATATTTTCATATTATTCACCCTCGTCCTTATTTTCAGAGCTTTCGGAAGCTTCGGATTCTTCCGGTTTCTCAGAGGAATTTTCTGCCGTATCTGATTCAGCAGAAGCATTTCCGGAATCAGTCGCCTGCTTTTCCTTTTCACGTTTATTATCGAAGATTGAAGCAATAAAGGCGGCAATAAGAAGTGCTAATTCCACTGCTCCCACAGCGTAGAAGAACGTTTTGTTCTCAGAAATATGGATAATAAGTGAAAGCGGAATGGCTATGCCCATGATAAGCTGGTAGTATTTTTTGTCCTTTATGAACTGGTAAAAGAAAAACAGCAGGGAAATAATGCAGAAGATAAGGTGAATTTTGAATGGAAAGGGGAAAAGACCGGGCTGCTCAACTTCATTGGAAAGAGCTGCCATAGTGAGTAACTGTGTAATGTTCATTAGCTTCTCCGATCCGCTTTTACTGCGGAGACTGTCCTTGTGCGGCGCACAGTCATGCCAAAATTGCTGCCGGAAAACTTGTTCCGGTGTACATACTTAACAAATATTATAACATAGCTGCTAAAATTTTTCAAGGGGTTTTGAGGATATATTTTTATTTTTCATGGGATTTTTCTTCGGGGAACAAGGTGCGGATAACTGCCCTTGACTAAAGCCATTTACAGTGATATAATACGGTCAGGATTAAAATACGGTCAGGAGGTAAAATGAAATGGAAAAGGTGAAAAAGTACATACCGGACAAGTACAAGGGAATTTTCTGCATAATCCTGTCGGCGTTCTGCTTTGCACTGATGAGTGCATTTATCAGACTTGCAGGAGATCTTCCGTCAATTCAGAAGGGTTTTTTCAGGAACTTTTTCGCTTTTTTCATTGCGCTGTTCATGCTCCTGAAAAGCGGCGAAAAAATCAGCATAGGACAGGGAAACATGAAATATCTCATAGGCAGAGCACTTATTGGAACTATAGGCATACTTGGCAATTTTTACGCTGTTGATAACATGGTTCTTTCGGACGCTTCAATGCTTAACAAAATGTCTCCTTTTTTCTCTATACTCTTTTCATATTTTCTGCTGAAAGAGAAGCTTTCTCTGCCGCAGGGACTTATCGTTGCAGCGGCATTCTGCGGAAGTCTGTTTATAGTCAAGCCTACTGCTGACCTGTTTGAAAATCCGGCTTCCCTTGCGGGACTTGCCGGCGGTATCAGTGCCGGAGCTGCCTACGCACTGGTACGTGTTTTAGGACGAAACGGCGTGAATAAGACGTTTATAGTGATGTTTTTTTCGGCAGTTTCCTGTCTTATTATGCTGCCATTTCTGATTATCAGCTTTAAACCTATGACAGCGGTTCAGGTTCTTTGCCTGATAGGAACAGGAGCTGCTGCTGCCGGCGGTCAGTTTGCGATAACCAACGCTTACTGCTACGCTCCTGCAAAGGAGATTTCTGTTTATGACTATTCACAGCTTATTTTTACCATGATTCTCGGCTTTGTGCTGTTCGGGCAGATTCCCGACAGGTGGAGTATTATCGGCTATTTTGTTATTGTGGGAGCAGCTGTGGCTATGTTTTTATACAACAAGAAAAAGGACTGACCTGAAGTGCCATGGGGTTCGGATGCTTTTTTCAGAGTTTTTTACTGAAATACTTGAAAAAATTATAATACTGTGATATAATAAATATAAATAGTGGAGACCTGGTGGATTCTTTAGTGAAGCATCTGCACGGAAGATTATTATTCGGGGGATTTGTTATGAGAGGAAAGCTTATTGTTACAGAGGGACTTGACGGCAGCGGAAAGGCTACTCAGACAGAGCGGCTTTTTGCCTATTTACAGGAAAAAGGAAGTCCTGTTTCAAAGGTGTCTTTCCCTGATTATGACAGCCCCTCATCGTCACTTGTGAAAATGTACCTTGCAGGAGATTTCGGAAAAGAGCCTGATTCTGTCAATCCCTTTGCAGCTTCAAGCTTTTATGCCTGTGACCGCTATGCAAGCTATAAAAGCGGCTGGGAAAAAGAATATACACAGGGCGGTATTATTATTGCAGACAGATATACTACTTCAAATGCGATTCATCAGTGCGCAAAGCTGCCGGAGAAGAAGTGGGAACAGTTCCTTGACTGGCTTTTCGATTATGAATACAGGTTGCTCGGGATTCCTGAGCCTGACGATGTTATCTATCTTCGTGTTGATCCCGATGTCAGTCAGGAGCTTATGAGCCTGCGTTACAGCAATGATGAGTCCAGAAAGGATATCCACGAGAGCAATACGGAGTACCTTAAACGCTCACGAAAAGCCGCAGATTACTGCGCAGAAAAACTGGGCTGGAAAACGGTCGAGTGCATCGCTGACGGAAAGCTCCGCACAATTGATGACATATCCGCTGAAATCAGAAGCAGACTTGATGTCTGAACATGGATTGTGTAAATTCTGACATATTTCCATCATTTAGTTGTTGACAAATATGTAAAAATCGTGTAAAATATAAATATAATGATAAATTGTATCTGCTGTACATATTATACAAGCATTCAGGGCGGAAAATGCTGTAAATTGTGGAAATTAATCTTGACAAGATGTTTCTTTTATGATATACTTTAATAATAACGGGATAACTGCTGATTTTTTTGGATTTTTTAGCTTGAATTAATCCGGTTTAAACTTTTACCGATATATTTTGGACAGCAGACACTCGAAACGGGGGAGTGCAATGAGAAACTTGATCGCAGAACGGCTGGAGCTTCTTGACCAGACTCATCTCTTGAAATATATAAAGGAATTGAGCAGTCAGGAGCGTAATCAGCTTCTTAGACAAATTGATAATCTCGACTTTTCAGTTCTCGATGATAATATTGCCGAAAATAAAAGAGGCAGCTTTGAGCCTCCTTTTGCTATGAGCATCGAGGAAATAGACAAAAACAGAGAGCAATACAAGAAAACCGGAATTCAGGCAATCAGAGACGGAAAGGTCGGTGCTGTTCTCCTTGCCGGCGGTCAGGGAAGCCGTCTGGGCTTCAACAAGCCGAAGGGAATGTTTAATATCGGCGTTAATAAGGAGCTTTTTATCTTTCAGTGCCTTATTAACAATCTTCTTGATGTTGTCAGAGAGGCTGAGGCGTGGATTCCTCTTTTCGTTATGACAAGCGTTCAGAATGACGCTGAGACAAAGCAGTTCTTCGAGGAGCATGATTACTTCGGCTACAGCAGTGATAATGTTATGTTCTTCGTTCAGGAGGAGCTGCCTACTGTTGATGTCAATGGTAAGCTTATGCTTGCTGACAAGAATGTTGTCTCAACTGCTCCAAACGGAAACGGCGGCTGGTATCTGTCAATGGTCAAGTCCGGCGTATTTAAGATTTTAAAGGATAACAAGCTGGAATGGCTTAACGTTTTCGCTGTTGACAATGTTCTTCAGCGTATGGTCGATCCCTGCTTTATAGGTGCTGTTATCGATTCCGGCAAAACCTCCGGTTCAAAGGTTGTAGCAAAGGCTTCACCTGACGAGCGTGTGGGCGTTATGTGCCTTGAGGACGGCAAGCCCTCTATTGTGGAATACTACGAAATGACCGATGAAATGCGCTGCAGCAGAGAACCGGACGGCAGGCTTTCCTATAACTACGGTGTTATTCTCAATTACCTTTTCAGAATAAAAGACCTTGACCGTGCTCTTAAAATTAAGCTGCCGGTTCATAAGGCATTTAAAAAAATAAATTATCTGGGAGACGATGGTACTGTCGTTAAGCCTGATGAGCCGAATGCCTATAAATTTGAAACACTTGTGCTCGATATGGTCAAGCTCCAGGACAGCTGCCTTGCCTATGAAGTTGACAGAAAAAAAGAGTTTGCTCCCGTTAAGAACAAAACCGGTGTGGATTCTGTGGAGTCAGCAAGAGAATTGCTGAAATATAATAACGTAGAGCTTTGATTATGCCCTGTGTTACTCCTGTATCTGCATCAGCTTTGCTGAAATCAGCTTAGCTGATATATTTGCTGCCCCTTCTGCACCTTGTTTTGCAGAACTGCTTTTCTTATGCAGGAGCAGTGGGGTACTTTGTTCGCAGGTATATACTGCTGAAAGTTCTATTAAATTTAAGTGGGGGTAAAGATGCAGTCTACCATTCAAGATGCGGGCGTTCTGACGGAGGATAATATTACTGAAATTACCTTGAAAAGCAAGGGAAAATCAGGAGTTACACAATATCCTATTCTCGATTTTGATGAACGTGCGCTGAACCTGCTTTGTACAGGTATAAAAGAAACTTTAAAACATAGTAAAATAAAGCCTGCCGGAGGCAAAATCTACGCTTTCGTTAAGCGCCTTATCGATATTGTTGTCTCCGCAGCCGCTCTGCTTGTTCTTCTGATCCCTTTTGCAATTATTTCTCTGATAATCTATATCGATGACAAGGGCAGTCCTATCTTCTCTCAGGTCAGACTTACTAAGGAGGGCAAGGCGTTCAAAATGTATAAGTTCCGTTCAATGTGCATGGACGCTGAAGCTAAGTTTGCTGAGGTTCAGAAAGAAAACAAAAGCGACGGTATTGCTTTCAAAAGTGATGACGATCCCAGAATTACCAGATTTGGTAAGTTTATCCGCAAAACCTCTATTGATGAGCTTCCGCAGCTGTGGAATGTCCTCAAAGGCGATATGTCCCTTATCGGACCTCGTCCTCCTCTTCCGAGAGAGGTTGTGCTCTATACTCCGGCTCAGATGGACAGACTCCTCGTTAAAGGCGGCTTGTCCTGTATCTGTCAGACTGAGGGCAGAAGTAACATGGAGTTTGATAAATGGGTGGAAAGTGACATCGAATACATACAGAAAAGAAGTCTTGGCTTTGATATGAAGCTCGTTTTTAAAACAGCTCTCGCAGTCATTCAGGGCAAAGGAGCTAAATAATTCACTGAAATGGGAATGCACTCGGCATTCCCATTTTCATCTTTTCTTTCCACAGTTCTTGTCAAATGCAGGATTGCAGGCGTAAAAATTCCTGGAGTTCAGATTGTCCTGTGCTATGCGCAGAGCTTCGCCGAATCTCTGAAAATGAACGATTTCCCGTTCTCGCAGGAACTTTATAGGATCACGTACATCAGGATCGTCAGCAAGCCGGAGAATATTGTCGTAGGTTGTACGTGCCTTTTGCTCTGCTGCCATGTCCTCAGTAAGGTCAGTTATTACATCGCCTTTGCACTGAAAATATGCCGCTGTAAAGGGAACTCCCGATGCTGCAACAGGATATATCGCAGTAGTGTGGTCTACGAAATAGGTGTCAAAGCCGCTTTCCTTAATTTGTTCTATTGTCAGGTTTCGTGTAAGCTGGTAAAGTATTGCAGAAATCATCTCAACGTGAGCAAGTTCTTCTGTGCCTGCATTGGTGACTAATTTGCACCTTTGACTGTTGAGATTCAGCT
>JAEDLA010000052.1 GCA_016295545.1 Oscillospiraceae bacterium
TGAAATACCTGAAAAACAACGGCTATTCCTCAGTTACTGCACAGCAGCTGGCAGAATATGTTCTTTCCGGTGGTGTACTGCCGGAAAAACCGGTTCTTATCACTCTTGATGATGGCTTTTACAATAATCTGTATTACCTTTCTCCCCTGCTTGAAAAATACGACATGACAGCAATTATATCTGTTGTAGGCAGCTTTATCGACAATAATGCAAAAGCTGATCCTCATATTCCGGAATACTCATATCTTACATGGGAGGATATTTCCGCCCTGCTTGATACCGGCAGATTTGAAGTCGGAAACCATACCTACAATATGCACTCTGTTTCCGGCGAAAGAAAGGGCTGCAGGATAATTCAGGGCGAAAGCCTGAAGGATTACAATAATGCTCTTACAGAGGATATACTTCTGCTTCAGTCGGAATTTCACGATAACACAGGGATTATCCCCATTGTATTTGCCTATCCGTATGGGAGCATCTGCCGTGAAAGTATTCCTTTTCTTAAAGAAAACGGATTCCTTATAACGCTTACCTGCTATGAAAAGCCAAACTATATCACACGAAGTCCCGATACGCTCTATGGTATAAACCGCTACAACAGAAGTGGGAATTATACTACGGAAGAATACATGAAAAAACTTCTTGCGGAGAATTGAAATGAAAAAAAGACGTACAAAAATATTCATACTGCTGATACCGTTTATACTGATACCGGTAATAGCTGCCGCAGCATCGGTTTACGACCGTTTCAGGTATCTGATGCTGCCCTGTCCTCTTTACGGATTATTTCATCTTTACTGTCCCGGCTGCGGAGGAACACGCTTTGTTTATGCACTCCTCTCCGGAGATTTTCTCCGTGCACTGAGATGTAATGCCCTGTTTATGGCGGCGCTGTCAGCCGGTATACTTCTCTGGGTGGAGAATCTTTTTTCGCTGGCAGGCAAAAATATAAAAATAATTCCCCGAAGCCGTGCATTTATTATCACCGCTTCGGGGCTGGCAGCTGCCTATGTTATTTTACGAAACATTATTCCCTTTCTTGCTCCCCCTGTTTAATGTACTGATACTCATGGAAAGCAATTTTTATTATACGTCATTATTTAAGGGGACGCTGTCCCTTTGGAATCCCCCGTCTCATATTGATATACCCCATAAAGGGGTATATCAATATGAGGAGAACTCAAAGTAACATTATCCGTTTACAAGGGTTCAAGGAAATAACGTCCCCTTAATCTCATGCCGTACAATTAAAAGCCGCTATACATGGTTCATATTGCAGAGAAGCTGTTCCTGACGTGGTCTGCGGAACGGCACCGGACTTCTCGAATTCCTCAACAAATTCATCAAAGAAGTCATAGAAATCGTCATAGCCGGCTTCTTTCCAGAACTCGTCATATTTCGGATCGTTGTACTTCTCAATGTAGTCAGGCAGGTCACCGGTTTCCTTGTACTCCTCAATAATCTGAGGTGCATTCTGAATAAAATTCATGTAGTCGCTGAAAAATCCCTTGAAGTACATATTATAGTAAACAGTGAATATAATCAGGAAAAAAACACATATAGAGGAAAGAACGACACCTATAATGGACATTACCGTTCCTCCGTGACGCTTTACAAGAGCTATAATACCGAAAATAAGTGAAAGGGGCGCTGTAATATAGCCAAGTCCGAAGCAGCAGCAAAGTACGCTGATTATACCAAGCACAAGTGATGCAACTGCAAAACCTGTTTTGCCGCTGTTAGGATTTTCATTCATTTCACTGCCATTGTAATTGTTCTGGTCATAATAAATTTCTTCGCTCATAATCTTCTCCTTAAAATAAAAAATTTATACATTTGTCTCCCACAGCCAGTTGCGAACTTCAAGTTCTTCAAGGTTGTAGGGAGTTTTTTGATATACACAGTAATTAAGCCAGTTGCTGAACATGAGATTTGCTGTACATCTCCATGAAAATACAGGTGTTTTTTTAGGATCATCGTCCGGGAAATAGTTGCTGGGGATCTGAATATCAATGCCCTTTTCAAGGTCTCTGAAATATTCATTTGCAATTGTATCACGGTCGTATTCAGAATGACCGGTAATAAAATACTGTCTGCCGTTGCGGTTTGCCACTATATGTACTCCTGAAATTTCAGAGGAAGTCAGTATTTCCAGCTGCGGGACTTTAAGAATGTCCTCACGTCTCACCTCAGTATTTCTCGAATGAGGTATCAGGAAAATGTCGTCAAAGCCTCTCAGCAGCAGGCAGTTTTCCACCTCTGCCTTATGAGGGAATATACCGAACATCTTCCTGTCAAGGGTATATTTCGGAACTCCGAAATGATAGTAAAGACCAGCCTGTGCCGCCCAGCAGATATGGAGCGTGGAAAAAACATGGGTTTTCGACCACTCCATAATCCGGCATATCTCCTCCCAGTAATCCACCTGTTCGTAGTCAAGAAGCTCCACAGGAGCACCGGTGATTATCATTCCGTCGTAACGCTTGTCCTTTATCTGTTCAAAGGTCGTGTAGAACGCTTCAAGGTGATAACGGGAGGTATTCTTTGAGGTATGGGACGCAACCTGTAAAAGGTCCACATCTACCTGCAAAGGCGTATTGCTCAGCAGCCGCAGAAGCTGCCCCTCCGTTTCAATTTTTTTGGGCATTATATTAAGAATCACAACTTTCAGAGGACGTATATCCTGATGCTCAGCTCTTTCGCTGGACATAACGAAAATATTTTCCTCCCCCAGAGTTTTAAACGCCGGCAGTTCTGATGAAATTCTGATTGGCAATTAAATTTACTCCTTTCTGCGGCAGTTTTTGCAGCCGTTCATAAATTCATTAAGATTACGCATCGTATTGTCGTCTGCTGTAATAAATCTGAGCCTGATAAGATTTTCGTATTTCTGCTTGTCCATAAGCATAAATACAGCTGTATCAATACCTTTGAGAATGCTTTTGAACAGCACCGAACGAACAAGTCCGTCGCAGAGGTCAAGGTCTCCGCCGCTGCTGTAATCAAAAATCATTGTTTTGTCCTCACCGTAGGCGTAGGCAATATAGCCGGAAACCCTGTCCTTCTCATAGGACTCGGCAATATGGAGCCTGTTTTCACCGGCAAGTCCTGCAAGCTCCTCATAACCCTCTAATGAATTTTTCTCCCTGATTTCAAGCATGGCAGTCAGTTTTCCTTACCTATAGCATTTCTCAGTGCTCTCAGCTCCTCTGCTGTAAGCTCACGATAGGAACCCGGCTTTAGCATTCCCAGCTTCAGCGGACCGATACTGATTCGGCGCAGACGTGCAACTTCAAGTCCCACGGCTTCGCACATTTTACGTATCTGCCTGTTTCTGCCCTCTTTTATGGTAATGAGCAGAACAACTCTGCCTGCCCCTTTTTCCTTAACGACAACGCTTGCCGGCAAGGTTTTCCTGCCATCGATAACAACGCCTTCTGAAAGTGCAACAAGCTGATCATCATTAATATCAGGCCGGACAGTTACACGGTAGGTTTTGGAAATATGACGGCTGGGGTGCATTATATCATTAGCAAATTTTCCGTCATTTGTAAAGAGCAGAAGTCCCTCTGAGTTTCTGTCAAGGCGTCCGATGGGATAAACTCTGTCCTCAACGCCGTCAAGAAGATCCATAACACATTTTCTGTCAAGCTCATCGGAAACAGTCGTAACATAGCCTCTTGGTTTATTAAGCATAAGGTAGATATTATTCTTTTTCCTCTGCACATAAAGCCTTTCGCCGCAGACAGTAATAATATCCTTATAGCCAGCCTTATCTCCCAGCTTTACCGGATGTCCGTTGACCTTTACACTGCCCTTTGAAATAAGAGCTTCGGCTTTTCTCCTTGAACAATAGCCGGAATCAGCAATAATTTTCTGTATTCTAATCTTTTCCACTTTTTTCTCCTGTATTTTACGCAAAAAACTCTCTTAACCGTGAAAATAATCTGTCGGTCAGACTTTTTTTGCTTTTATTTTCACTGGATATGTTTAAATATTCGTAATCCTTAACCGCATAAAGAGGAATCCTCCGCACCTCCCTGCCCTTAAAAGCTATCTGAAGTTCTGCTGCCTGTTCGCCTGCCTTAACAGGAGCATACACAAAGGGAGCAGATATCAGCTTCCATGAAAAGTCCGAAAGCTCTCCCGAAGCTGTTGTTATGTTCAAATCGGCATTTTCCGGTTTAAGGATAATTCTGTTCTCCTCAGCGCCCACTATGTCAGTCTCAAAGCTTTCCGGAATATCAGGCTGAAAGAGGTGTACCTGCTGAAAGCACCAGCTGTACAGAGCAAGGTGGTCATTCCAGTCGTCTCTGTCGTTCAGCGTTACGCAAATCAGATTTTTTCCGTCACGCTGACAGGCTGACACAAGACATCTTCCTGCTTCATCTGTAAAGCCGGTTTTTACTCCGTACACGCCGTCGTCCATTGAAAGAAGCTTGTTGGTATTTTTCAGCCACCGGTCATAGGGAGGATTGCCATAGGTCAGCTTTATGGTTTCAGAGGAGCATATTTCACGGAATGTCTCGTTTTTCAGAGCTTCTGCCGCAAGCAGTGCCATATCGTATGCTGAGGAACCATGTCCCTCCCCCTCAAGACCTGAGGGTGTGACAAAAAAAGTCTGAGTAAGTCCCATTTTTTCTGCCCGTTCATTCATAAGTACAGCAAAATCTTCAATACTGCCTTCAATTCTCACAGCGGCAGCATTGGCAGCGTCATTTCCGGAGGGAAGCAGCATTCCGCAGCAAAGGGCATATTTTGTAACAATATCCCCCTCCTGCAAGCCCATAGATGAGCCCTCAACCTTTATAGCCTCGCTGTCCACAACAAATTCCTCGTCAAGACCACCGCTTTCAAGGCAGAGCAAAGCTGTCATAATTTTGGTAGTACTTGCCATAGGAAGCTTTTTATTATGATTCAGTGAGTAAAGTATCTCTCCCGTATCAGCTGATATCACAACTGCAGCCAATGCGGAAACAGCTGGTTTTTCTGCTGAATATCCCTGACAGCAGGGAAGAAATTTTATTATCAGGACAGCCGCTGCTATGGCTGCAATTATTTTTCTTTTCAAACCGCATACCCCCATGACAGATTTGTACCATGCTGCATAATATGCGGAAAGAAAGGGATTTATGCGTTCAGTTTATTCGCTCTCTGAAAAATCAGCATCAACAGCTTCTGAGCTGCCTTTCTTTTTCTTGCTGATAAATTCAGCTATCTTGTCAACTGCCTGCGGAACAGAATTGATGACAGAGCTGACAGGATCATTTGCTGACTCGACCGGAATCATTTTAGCTGTTCCGTTGGACACGACAAGAAACCCCTCCGGCTTAATGGAGATACCTGCACCTGCACCACCTCCGAAAATTTTCTTCTCCGACTTTGAGGGCAGGTCAGAGCCGCCTGAAGCAAAGCCGTATGAGACCTTTGAAACAGGAATTATAGTAGTACCGTCCTCAAGCTTAATGGGATCGCCTATGATTGCATTAATATCAGTCATTTCCCTGACTTTATCCATTGAAATGCCTATAAGTTCACTGATTGGTGTCTGATTATCGTTCATTTTAAACCTCACATTCCGCCTTCCGGCTGGGTTTTCTGCTTCTGAGCAGATTTTCTTGTCCTTTTATCAGCCGATTTTCCCGGCAGATAAACTCTGAAAATATATGTTATCAGGAACCAGGCTCCTGAAATAACCGCTGTTACAGGTAAAAACCAGATATTGAAGCTGCCGTCCCACCTTGACTTTTCTTTTCCGAAGCCGCATTGAATATCAACGGTTTTATATTTTACGGAAAACAACTGGGAAAACTGTGCCAGCAGATTATAAGTAAGGGCGCAGACCTGTCCATACCGCATTGCACATTTATAAGCGTCCTCATCAGCAACAAGAAAGTCAATATATACCTTGCTTATATGAAAGCCTTTGAAAATTTTTCTGACCGGACGCTTTGCGCAGCTCCACAGCTTCATAAAAAAGTCCACCCTGTCACCCAGAGTTTTCTTTTCTTCTGAATCCTTTTCTTTATTCTTTTTATTTTCTGTATTCTCAGAAGCCTTGTCTGCTGCGGCATTTTCAGTATTATCCATTTGTTCTGCAGCATCATCACCGCTCTGAGATTCTTTTACAGCTTTTTTTTCATCAGAATCATCGGCAGCTTCTGATTTTCTTCGTTTTTCTGGCTTTATGTCTGCTGAATCCGGTTTCTTATCAGATTCAGCTGACTTTTTCTTCATTAACATGAGAATAATGCCTTTTCCCTCAGAATCATAGAAATTCAGGAAAGAATATCTTATTTTATATTTCAGTTCTTCGCCGATAAAGCTGAATTCCACGCTTAGCGGCATTAAAAGCAGCAGCAGTATCACAGCTAATACAGCAAGAAGTATAAAACCAATTATTTTAAGTATTATCATACTGCCGCTCCTTTCTGAAAAATCAGTCTGTTTCCATATCAGTTTCAGAATCCTCCGCTCTGCCGGAAAAAACCTCATCTGTTTCCAGCGGATTTCCTGAAAGAGGCGGCAGCTCTGCAAGAGAGCTGAGTCCGAAGCTTCGGAGAAAAACAGGTGTTGTTCTGTATACTATTGGTTTTCCTGGCACATCAAGCCGTCCTGCTTCCTCAACAAGTCCCTTTTCCACAAGATTGTTTATTACAGACGAGCTGTCAATACCTCTGACGCTCTCCACAAATCCCTTTGAAACAGGCTGATTATAGGCAATTACAGTAAGAGCCTCCATAGCCGCATTGGAAAGGGGGGTATTTTTTTTAGTTTCAAGGGCAGCTCTTATCTGCGGAGCAAATTCCTGCCTTGTACACATCTGGTAGCTGCTGTCAAGACGAGCTATGTATATACCGCTTCCGCAGTCGTCATAACGGTCATTAAGCAGCTTTATCATCGAAGAAAGAGTTCCTGTATCCGTTTCACTTGCCTGAGCAAGGCGATAAATTTCAACAGGCTCACCGCTGGCGAACAGTATTGCTTCTATTGCGCCGAGCTTTTTCTGGATTTCCATGCTTTTCTCTCTCCGTCCTTTCTTCCCTTAAAGAAAACTATCATATTATCGCTGCTTATGCCAATTCTTCCGGATTTTGTAAGCTCCAGAACGGCAAGGAACGTTGCAACACGGGCAGAACGGTCAGTTACTCCCTCATACAGTCTGTCCATCTGAACCTCGCCTGTATTATAAAGCTCACGGAGAATATGAACTACCTTTGACATAACAGATACTATTCTCCGCTTTACAACTGAATTTATCTTGTTCTCAATGTGAAGCTTCTGGCTGACCGGTTTTAAGTTTTTATTTGACAAAGCGCTGTATGCCATTACAAGCCGTTCCGGTTCATGAACAAGGCTATAAGTCATATCTGCTTTGATTTTCATAGGCTGGCGTACAAATATATCACTGCCCACAAATCTGTCCCGGAGGTCGGCTGCTGCCTTTTTACAGACGGAGTATTCAATAAGTGCGCCCTCAAGTTCCTTTTTCAGCTGTTCAGCTTCCTCCTGACGTGGCAGAAGATAGGCTGTTTTAATATAGATAAGCCTTGCCGCCATTTCAAGAAATTCTCCTGCAAGCTCCAGATTCTGCTCGTGACACTGGTCAATATAGAGCAGATACTGTTCCAGCAGCAGTGATATCTCAATGTCACAGATATTAAGCTTATGTTTGGAAATAAGATTAAGCAGCAGGTCAAGAGGACCTTCAAAAACATCAAGCTTAAAAGACAAAGTCTCCATTATTTCCACCTGACTGCCGGGATCCAGCTGAACACACGTCCGAGCAGACCGTCAACGAAATTAATAAGATAATCAAGGGGATTTATCTGCGACGGCAGAGTGAAAAGCAGAATAAGAATTATCAATGCAACAATGTTGATATTCTGCTGATTTGAATAGTACCAGCGTTCAAACTTGTCTCCTGCAAAATGCTTTAAAATATAGAAACCGTCCATTGGAGGGATAGGAAGCAGGAAAAGTACGGCAAGACATACGCTTATACGTGAAATAAATCCCAGGAGTATATACACGCATAAACCGATATTAAAGGTCGCACTGTTATAAACAGAATCCAAACAAAGCAGCAGATTGCTAATAAGATTACATACCAGTCCGCTGATCAGCAATGCTGCAGGTGCTGCAACAGAGGTCAGAAGAACGCCCTTGCGTGGATCTCGCATATTGCGGTAATTTATAGGCATTGGCTTTGTCCAGCCGAATCCGATAAGAAGAATCAGAATTGAACCAATAGGATCAAGGTGAGAAATAGGATTGAGCGTCAGCCGTCCTGAGCGTTCAGCCGTGTCGTCACCCATCCACCTTGCGGCAACGCCTCTTGCAACATCACACAAAGGAAAGATAAGAAGCAGTACAAGAACACGGGAAAAATATTTAAGAAAAATATTAATATTATCCATAAGCACCTCACACAATAAATATTGGCTTTTTTCCGGAAAGTAATCACCGTCAAAGCACTTTCTATTTATTATACTATATTTTTCCGATTATTTCAAGTCCTCATCAAAGAATTTTTTGAATTTCTGAATATTA
>JAEDLA010000053.1 GCA_016295545.1 Oscillospiraceae bacterium
TGAAGCAAGGTCGATAAGACGCTCTCTTGCTCTGTCAGGAATCTGATGAACGAATCCGAGAAGGTCCTGATTGGAGTCACGGAAGCCCATACCTCTGCCGATACCGCTTTCAAAATATGAAGCAGAACGTGACATATTGAATGTAACCATACACTGGTACTGATTCCAGATATTTACCATACGGTTCATCTTGTCATCAGGAGTATTTACATTGTACTTGCCGAGAAGCTCGTCCCACATCTTCTTGTTAGCCTCAAAAGCAGCCTCAACCTTTTCAGTTGTGTTGAACTGCTCGATCATAGCATAGGCTCTTGACTTGTTCATAGTGCCGTCAGCGTTGAACTTCTCCTCAACGGGATTCTCAACGTAGCCGAGAATAAAGATAAGATCCTTGCTTTCGCCGGCTTCAAGAGTGATATTGATTGAATGTGAAGCAATTGGTGACCAGCCGTCAGCGCCTGTATTAGTTGACTTTCCGTTTACAACAGCCTGAGGATTCTCAAATCCGTTGTAAAGTCCCATGAAAGCTTCCTTGTCAGCGTCATAGCCGGCAATTTCAGTATTTACAGTATAGAAAGCGAAGTGATTTCTTCTTTCTTTATACTCAGTCTTGTGGTAGAGAGTTGAACCCTCGACCTCAACTTCACCGGTATTGAAGTTTCTCTGGAAGTTTGTTGAGTCGTCCTGAGCGTTCCAGAGACACCATTCGATGAATGAGAAAAGTGTAAAGCTCTTTTTATCGGAGCTTGTATTTTTAAGAGTAACCTTCTGAATTTCTCCGTTGTAGTTCTGGGGAACGAAGAAAGTGATATCAGCAGAAATGCCGTCCTTAGCACCGTGAATCTTTGTATAGCCCATTCCGTGACGGCACTCATACTCGTCAAGGTCAGCCTTTACAGGTGCCCAGCCGGGTGACCAGATCGAACCGTTATCGTTTATGTAGAAATATCTTCCGCCCATATCTACAGGGATATTGTTGTAGCGGTAACGTGTTATACGTCTGAGTCTTGCGTCCTTAAAGAAGTGGTAACCGCCGGCGGTATTGGAAATCAGGGAGAAAAAGTCCTGAGTACCGAGGTAGTTAATCCAGGGATAGGGGGTTTTCGGGGAATTGATAACATATTCCTTATTAGCGTCGTCAAAAAATCCGAACTTCATAATCATACTCCTTTTAATTGATGAATAAAAGCGGAAACCACCGCAATTCAGCGGAATACACCGCATCTGTTAGTATTATACCATATTTTCCGGATTATTACAATAGATTGTCAGAAAAATGGAGTGTATTATTTTTCACCGTGTTTTTGTGCATTTTCACCAAAGTCTGTTTAAAAATCAGTGGTACAGACAGGCAAGTCGAAAATCAGAGCTTGGTAAAGAAGTGCTGATGAGCCTCAAATGACTCACCGGGCTTTACTTCTCTGTAGCCTGTAACATCAGCAGGAAGTGAAAGATTAGGAGCGTCTATCATAGCTGTCATAGGCTCAGGACAGAAATAGCCGTTGAAGCCCTTGTCGTTCCAGATTATCCAGAACTTGTACTCGTCGGAAACCTCGTAGCATATCTTCTTGCCGCTTGCGATATCCTCAGCTATTACGCCGTGAAATTTCTCGTGGTCAAGCTCCGCATATTCGCCGAAGTACATATCGTTGTCTATATTCTGAAGAACAGGGCACTTGTTTCCTGTTTTGTACTCAAGGTCGTACATGGTCAGGGATTTCAGCTTCTCAGTGGGGAGACATCTTTCGTTAAGCTCGCACTTTTTTCCAACCGGCACAGTAAGGCGTATATCGCCCTCTTTTCCGCCGTCGGCAAAGGGAGTGTTAATGGTAGTATGAGAAGCAAGAGACATGGGCAGCATCTTATCCGAACAGTTGGTGAATTTTATGGACTGCTCCAGACCGTACTGCGAAAGGGTAAATGTATACTCTGCAATGAATCTTACAGGAAGATACTGGAAGAACTCATCATTTTCATCATATACATAGCGTGTTTTTACCCATGCACAGTTGTCATCAGCCTTATGTTCCACAACCTCGTGAACTCTCTTGTGCAGGAATCCGTGAATATGGTTGTTGTAAGGTGCTTTTTCATTTACAGGCAGGTGATATACTGCATCGGAGGTTTTCAGTACACCGTCTGCAAAGCGGTTGGGCAGATAGAGTGTAGGCAGCCCCCATACCTCTGCCGACTGTCTGATATTGTCAGCGGAGTTGTCGTCCTTAAAGCGGAAGAACTCAATACCGTTTTTGTTGTCACGAAGTCTGATAACGTTTGAGCCTATCTCATAGGCAACAAGCGCCTCATAGCCGCCGGCTGAGAGCTTAACGCAGATCGTGCCGTTGAAATTGATGAATTGTGTGCTGTTCATATTTATTTACATCCTTTCGTACCGGACTGTCTGTCCGTTATTATACAACAATATGCAGAGACAGAGGAAATTATTCTGTGCTGCCAGAGGGCATTTTACCTGTCCTCAATCTCCTCATAGGTTCTTATGGGAGAAACTGCCTTATAGGCAGGTCTGATTATCTTATTGGAGTTGATAAGCTCCTCTATTCTGTGAGCTGACCAACCTGCAATACGGGCAGTTGCAAAAATCGGCGTAAACAGCTCATCAGGTATGCCAAGCATTCTGTAAACAAAGCCGCTGTAGAAGTCAACATTAGCGCAGACTCCCTTGTAAATACGGCGTTCCTCTGAAATTACCTGAGTAGCAAGCTTTTCAACAAGAGCGTAGAGCCTGAATTCGTCCTCTTTGTTCTTCTCAGCCGACAGCTTCTCAACAAAGGACTTGAACACCTTGGCTCTGGGGTCAGACTTAGAGTAAACAGCGTGTCCCATGCCATAGATAAGACCGGCTTTGTCAAAAGCCTCACGGTGGAGAAGCCGGCGCAGATAAGCCTTTATCTCCTCCTCGTCAGTCCAGTCCTTGACCTCTTTTTTCAGGTCGTCGAACATCATTGCGACCTTAATATTTGCGCCGCCGTGCTTCGGACCTTTCAGAGAGCCAAGCGCTGCCGCAATAGCAGAATATGTATCAGTTCCGGAGGAGGACACAACATGAACCGTAAAGGTAGAGTTGTTTCCGCCGCCGTGCTCAGCGTGAAGAACGAGTGCAAGGTCAAGTATCCTTGCTTCAAGCTCGGTATATTTTGAATCAGGACGAAGCATATACAGGATATTCTCAGCAATTGAAAGCTCCGGCTGAGGCTTGTGAATGAAAAGGCTTTCGCCGCACCGTGAATAGTTATAAGCCTGATAGCCGTAAACTGAAAGCACCGGAAACAGAGTGATTAGCTCTATGCACTGCCTCAGAACATTTGGTATGGAAGTGTTGTTTGCGTCATCGTCATAGGAATAAAGAGCAAGTACACTTTTTGCAAGAGTATTCATCATGTTGTCGCTGGGTGATTTCATTATAACGTCTCTTGTAAAGGTTGTGGGAAGCGTTCTGAAATCCGCAAGTATCTTTTTGAAGCCTGCAAGCTCCTCAGCTGAGGGCATTTCACCGAAAAGCAGAAGATATATCGTTTCCTCGAAGCCAAACCGCTTTTCCTTGATAAAGCCTGCAACAATATCCTCAACATCGATGCCTCTGTAGTAGAGCTTTCCCTCGCCGCAGTTCTGTGTACCGTTATCTTCCTTTACAACATTTATAGTGCTTATGTTTGTAAGTCCTGCAACAACGCCGTTTCCGTTAATGTCACGGAGACCTCTTTTTACATCAAACTGTGTATAAAGCTCCGGCTGAATCCTGTATCCGTCCAGTGACTTTTCCGCAAGTCTCTCAACCTCCGGTGTAATCTTTGAGAATCCGTAATCTGACATTTCATCCGTCCTTTCTTTTTATTTTATAATGTGTATCTGTGTTTCTGTATGTTTTGTCATTCCGCACAGGAAATGGCACTACAATATAAAAACTATTATACACTATTTCACAAAAGTTGTCAAGCGTCGCCAAAGCCGGCAATGCAAATCAATTTTTGCTTGTACTTCATTTATTTCATGGGGGACGCTGTCCCCCTCCCCCCTGCCAAAGAGACATTGTCCCTTTGGAATCCCACGTCTCATAACGATATACCCCATAAAGGGGTATATCGTTATGAGGAGGGTTCAAAAGAAACAATGTTCATCGGCAAGGCGGTAAGAAGATAGTTCCACTAAAATAATGATGCACAAGCAAAATTTATTTACTTGAAGTCAGCTTCAGAATTATTGTCACAAAACACAAATTTCTCTTGCAAATTAAAAAAATATGTGCTAAAATGATTATATCAGAGTGTATCCCTGCCGGATACAACACTGACCGATTCAGGAGAATGTCCGCTTTTCTTGCGCCGATACGGGCAGAAACAGGCTCTAAGCCATTCTTTTTCTGCGGACAGCTTCAAATTATTTTACGGAGGTATTTGATATGGGTTTAATTAAAGCGGCTGCCGGAGCTATCGGCGGAAGCCTTGCAGATTCATGGCTTGATTTTATTGAAGCAGACTCTATGGGACCATCTACGGCTATGGTTAGAGGAGTTCAGGTTGAAAACAAAAGAGGCAGCAATAAAAGAGGTACTGCAAATTATGTATCCAACGGTTCAAGGATAGTTGTTGGTCAGAATCAGATGATGATTCTCGTTGACGGTGGCGCTATTGCCGATTACTGCGCAGAACCGGGCTATTATGAGGTGTTCTTCTCCTCTGCTCCCTCGATGTTCAACGGCGAGTTCAAGGATTCCCTTAAAGATACATGGAACAGATTCAAATTCGGCGGTCAGCCGTCCTCAAAGCAGGAGGTTTACTTCATAAATCTTCAGGAAATCAAAAATATTAAATTCGGCACAAGAAATGCTCTTAACTACTTCGACAACTTCTACAATGCCGAGCTTAACGTCCGCTGTCACGGAACATATTCCATAAAGATAACCGATCCTCTTAAATTCTTCAAAGAAGCCTGCCCCAGAAATGCTTCAAGGGTGGACTTCAACGACTGCGGAGAGCAGTATCTTATGGAATTTACTCAGGCGCTCCAGAGCTCCATTGCACAGATGTCTGTTGACGGCAAGAGAGTTTCTCACCTCAATGCTGAGACTGTTGCACTGTCAAGATACCTTTCAAATGCTCTTGACGACCAGTGGAAAGACCTGAGAGGTATGGAGATATGCTCCGTTGCCATTGCTTCCATTTCCTACGACGAAGAAAGCCAGAAGCTTATCAATATGCGTAATCAGGGCGCTATGCTGGGCGATCCTACAGTACGTGAGGGCTATGTTCAGGGCGCTATTGCAAGAGGTCTTGAAGCTGCCGGTTCAAACAAGGCTGGTGCCGGTCAGGCATTTATGGCTATGGGCATGGGTATGCAGGGCGCAGGCGGCTTTATGCAGAGTGCATCAGCTGCAAATGCTCAGCAGATGCAGGCAATGGCTGCGGCTCAGAACAATGCCGGTGCAGGCGGCTGGAACTGTTCCTGCGGTCAGAGTGGAAATACAGGCAACTTCTGTCAGGGCTGCGGCGCTAAAAAGCCTGCACCTGCTGGCTCATGGGACTGCTCCTGCGGACAGAAGGGCAATACAGGCAATTTCTGTCAGGGCTGCGGTGCTAAAAAGCCCTCTGCTGACTGGGACTGCTCCTGCGGACAGAAAGGCAACACAGGCAACTTCTGTCAGGGCTGCGGCAAAAAAAGAACCTGACTATGATAAAATCTTGAAAGGACAGGAGTGAGTTTATTTTTGGAGGCTGTTCAGTATAAATGCCCTAACTGCGGCGGCGAATTGCAGTTCAAGCCCGATAAGCAGGCTTTCGGCTGCGATTACTGCCTTAGCTCGTTTACGGAGGAGGAAATCAAGCAGGTCTGCCAGAAAGCGGAAAACAGTATTCCCGACGAAGCCGAAAAGGCGGCTCAGGAAGAATTTTCTCAGCATACGAATATATATCACTGCGGAAGCTGCGGAGCGGAAATAATCTGCGAGGACAATCAGACCGCAACATTCTGCTACTACTGCCATGAGCCTGTAATCCTCTCAGGCAGACTTTCCAACGAGTATAAGCCAAGCAAGGTCATCGGCTTTAAGCTTACAAGAGAACAGGCTGAAAGCAAGTTTCTGGAATGGTGCAAAAAGCGCTGGTTTCTGCCTAAGGATTTTACCTCTGCAAAACAGCTTGAAAAAATGACAGGCCTTTATGTACCTTTCTGGGTTGCGGACTGCGATATTAAAGCCGATTACACAGGTATGGGCACTAAGGTGCGCACCTGGAGCTCCGGCAGCTACGTATATACCGAAACAAAGGAATATGAAATAATCCGCCGTGCTGATATTTACACCGACGGTATTCCTGCCGACGGTGAAAGCAAGATAGATGACGCTCTCATGGAGGCTATCGAACCCTTTAATTACAAGCAGGCAAAGGACTTTTCCATGTCATACCTCAGCGGATTCTTTGCCGATAAATACGACGTGGACAAAGCAGCTGTATTCCCCAGAATAAAGGGCAGAGCAGCTACTGCGGCAAGGAAGATAATAAATGACAGTATAAATTCATACACAAGCCTTACCGTGCGCTCAGAGCAGTATAAAATAATGAACACAAAGTGGGAGTATATGCTGCTTCCTGTGTGGTTCATGACATACAAATATAACGGAAATATGTACTCCTTTGCAGTTAACGGGCAGACCGGAAAGCTTGCCGGCACACCGCCCCTTAATAAAATGAAGCTTCTGCTGGCAAGTCTCGGCGCAGGTCTTGCAGCATTCTTAACCGTTATGCTGATAGTGGGGATTTTTTTATGATAAAGAAATTTTTAAAAATGAC
Organism: Oscillospiraceae bacterium; assembly: GCA_016295545.1. Classification (GTDB taxonomy): domain Bacteria; phylum Bacillota; class Clostridia; order Oscillospirales; family Ruminococcaceae; genus Ruminococcus. Next base: position 6,804 of record JAEDLA010000053.1, read on the forward strand.
AGCTTCTGCGGCGGCTGTTGTTATAACCTTTTCCTGCTGTATATTCAGCGCTTTTGCCGGAAGCGATAATAGTGCAAAGGGCTTTGACGGTGACGTTTCACTCTCAGTAGTTGTTGACGAAAAGGAGCTTTTCACTGACAGTCAGCTTAATGAGATAAACGAGGATATTCAGGAAGCTGCCGAAAAGCTCAGCATGAATATCATGATATATCTGGGAGATTCCTCCGGCTGGAGCGAAGAACACACTAAAAATTTCGCCGATTCCACATACGACGACATTTTCGGTGCAGATACCGACGGTGTTTTCTATTATATGGACCTCTCAGAGGACAGCGACGCTTATGACTACATATCCACAAGCGGCATTGCCAACATCTATTACGGCAGCAAAACTGATGAAATGCTTGAAAGTATTTTCAGTTATCTGCCGGCTACAGGTGAGCCTGTCACAGATACTCAGATAGAGCGTGGAATCCGGAAGATACTCTCGGTATTTGATGAATACCACGACGGCACGCCCGGAATGTTCGACTATTATTACGACTCTGATTTAGGCAAATACACTTACTTCCGCAACGGTCAGACATACGTCACATACAAGCGTCCCATTTCTCTGCTGCTTTTGCGGGGAGCCTTATTCGGAATAATTCCTGGCATTATTGTGGGACTATGCTTCTATTTTATCACCAAGTCACGCTACAAATTCAAGAGCAGCTGTGATCCGTCAGTTTATGTCTCACGAGATGAAACTACGTTCATTGTACGTGATGACAGACTGATACGCACCCGCACTACCAAGCGAAAAATCGAATCAAGCAGCGGCGGCAGCGGCGGTGGAGGAGGAGGCGGCGGTGGCGGCTCTCACGGCGGCGGCGGCGGTCATAGATAGTCTTTCTCCATAAACATTACTTCCCTCGGCTTGCCCGACAAAGTAATTTTCAACATTATAATCTCCAAAGTAATAATCAACCACAAAAAGCGCAGTTTACTTCTTCTGATGCAGCAATTTTCGCTGACATTGTTTCCAAGAAGTAAACTGCGCTTGATTTTTTCAGATAGATTCTTTCGTTCATTGCCATAAAACCGGATATTTACAGCTCCCCTTTATATTCTGACCTGAGAATAGAAAAGTAAAGTCTGCCGACATACGTTCCGTTCATGTAGAAATAATCTCTTAAAGTTCCCTCGTATGTAAAACCGCACTTCTCAATAACCCTCTTTGAAGCTGCATTAATAGTTTTAGTGCATATCTGTACCTTGTGAAGATTAATATTTCTGAATCCATAGTCAATAACTGCTCTGGCAGCCTCTGTCGCATAGCCTCTGCACTGAAAATCTGCCCCGATACAATATTCAATTTCAGCAAAATGATTTTTACTGTCAACAAGAAAATATGCTATCTGTCCGATACATTCATCTGAATTCTTTTCAATGACTGCCCAGCGATAGTAATCGTTCCTTTCGTAGGAACCGATATACTTGTCAAGCAGTCCCTTTACCTCGTCTTTGGTAGTGTATACCGGTTCAGAGTATAAGGACTGTATTTTTTCATCAGCAATCCAGTATTTCAGCATTGCATCATCATCTGTATACTTAAATCTGCGAAGTATCAGTCTTTCAGTTTCTATCGTATTTGTTCCTGTATGTGTAAGCATTTTTATCACTCCTGAATCTGAT
>JAEDLA010000054.1 GCA_016295545.1 Oscillospiraceae bacterium
CCCCTCTTACACCCCCTGCCAAAGGGTTAATAAACCCTTTGGAATCCCACCTTTGCGGCTTCGCCGCTTGTTATAGATATTTTATTACATTTCTTCCTCATATTTCTGAGGACGTGCCATAAGCTTATCAAGAGCAAGCTTAACATCTTCACCGTTGAAAAGAATGCCGTTCAGCTGTTCAGTTATAGGCATTTCCACATTCATTTTACTGGAGAGAGCATAGGCTGTCTTACAGCAGTGATAGCCCTCTACAGTGCCAACTTTTTCCACAGCCTCCTGGGGAGAAATGCCCTGACCTATCAGGATTCCGGCACGGCGGTTGCGGCTGTGCATACTTGTGCAGGTTACGATAAGGTCGCCGATTCCGGTAAGCCCGCTGAATGTACGCTCCTGAGCGCCCATTGCAACGCCGAGACGGGCAATTTCATGGATACCTCTTGTCATAAGAGCTGCTTTAGTGTTGTCACCGTAGCCCAGTCCGTCACATATTCCGGCACTGAGAGCAATGATATTTTTCAGTGCGCCGCCTATCTGACAGCCGATAACATCGTCATTCAGGTAAATCCTCAGTGAGCCATTGCTGAGAGTCTCCTGAACGTATGAGGCAGCCTGCTTATTCTTTGAAGCGGCAACAATAGTTGTGGGGATTCCTCTTGCAACCTCCTCAGCATGGGAGGGACCTGACAAAACAACGATTTTATCCGAATGAAGTTCTTCATAAAGCACATCGCTGAGGAGCTTTAACGAGCCTTCTTCAAGTCCTTTTCCGGTGTTGACGATGACCATATTATCGTCAATATACTGCTTAGCCTCCTTAGCAACATCACGGACGAAAAGTGAGGGTATGCCGAAAATAAGCAAATCGCAGCCCTTTACGCAGGACATATCAGTTGTAAGACCGATTTTCAGGCTGACAGCAGCGCCGGGAAGCTTCTGAACGTGCTCGCCGTGAGTTCTTATGTCATCTATCTCCTGCTGAAACTTAGACCAGACAGTGATATTGTGACCATATCTCTCAGCCATGATTGCGATACTCAGACCGAAGCCGCCTGAGCCAAGAATAACAATATTTGCCATATAAATGCTCCTTTCTGTGTGTACTGTTTATTTTTTCCCTGACTTGATAGAGAATTTGTTTTCACAGCCGTCTCTGAGCCGCTGCATATTGGAGCGGTGCATCCAGATAACCATTGCTGCCATTGGAAGTGACAGTGCCGTATATAACAAGCTGCGCTGGAGAGAAGCATTTCTTATGAAATATTCTCCCAAAAAAGTGGCTAACGGACAGCAGGCAGAGGAGATAATTGACGACAATGAAACATACTTTGAAATAATAAGTATGACTGCAAAAATAGTTATAAGAGCACCGAAAACAGCAGGATCAACTATCAGGAACACGGATACTCCCACAAGAACTCCTTTGCCGCCTTTGAAGCCGTAATACAGTGGGAAAACGTGACCTAAAATTGCAAACAGTCCTGCAATGTAGCCGATATAGTGAGTATCGTTTGACGGAGGAAGTCCGGCTTCAAGAAGTGAGCAGACAAGCCTTGCAAGGAGTACAGCTACAACGCCCTTGCCTAAATCTCCGATAAGGGTAAGCAGCGCACAGCCCTTTCCGTAGCAGCGGAGAGTATTGGTAAGTCCGGCGTTTCCGCTGCCGTTCTTTCTGACGTCCTCGCCCTTGAGAAGCCGTACAACGATAATGGAGAAGTTGCAGCTGCCCAGCAGATAGCCGATAAGTGCAGCAGCTCCGATAGCTAAAGCATAATTCATTATTTATCGTTTCCTCCCCTCTCACGGACTATGAATCGTACCGGAGTACCCTCCAGTCCGAAGGTGGAGCGAATCTGATTTTCGATATATCTTCTGTAGGAGAAGTGGAACAGGTCTGCACGGTTTACAAAGGTAACAAAGGTAGGCGGTTTGGTGGAGGGCTGCGTCATGTAGTAGATTTTCAGCCGTCTGCCCTTGTCGGAGGGCGGCTGCACCCTTGTTGTAGCGTATGCAAGAACATCGTTAAGCATTCCTGTTGAGATACGCATACTGTTCTGGTCGTAGGTGTACTTGATAAGTTCGTAAAGCTTATTTATCCTCTGACCGGTTTTTGCTGAGATAAACACAAAGGGAACATAAGCCATGAAGCTGAAATCATTTTCAAGCTTTGTACGGAATTCCTGCATGGTCTTGTCGGTTTTGTCGATAAGATCCCATTTGTTGACAGCAACGATGCTTGCCTTGCCCTGTTCATGGGCGTAGCCTGCAACTTTTGAATCCTGTTCTGTAAAGCCCTCAGCAGCGTCCAGCATGATAACGCAGACATCAGCACGGTCCACAGCCATATATGCACGTAGAACGCTGTAATGCTCAACCTTTTCGGTTATTTTTGATTTTTTGCGTATTCCGGCAGTGTCGATAAACACAAATTTACCGTATTCATTTTCAATTACTGTATCAGTAGAATCTCTGGTAGTACCGGCAATATCGGAAACAATAGCACGTTCCTCGCCGGATATTTTATTAATCAGAGAGGATTTTCCTGCGTTAGGCTTTCCGATAACGGCAACCTTGATATAGTCGTCGTCGTAGTCGTCAGTTTCACAGTCAGGGAAGTGCTTAATAATCTCATCGAGCATATCTCCCGTGCCGTGACCGTGAACTGATGATACCGGAAAAGGCTCACCAAGTCCGAGATTGTAAAATTCGTAAAGTTCCAGAGGCGGTTCACCGAGAGCGTCGCACTTGTTGACAGCAAGGACGATCGGTTTACCGCTTTTCATAAGCATTTCCGCAACAGTGTAATCATCGGGAGTAACTCCGCAGCGAATGTCCGTTACGAACACGATAACGTCTGCTTTTTCAATGGCAAGCTCTGACTGCCGTCTCATCTGAGCAAGGATAACATCAGTGCTTTCCGGTTCGATACCTCCGGTATCAACGACCATGAACTCTTTTCCTCTCCATTCGCATCTGGAGTATATCCTGTCCCTTGTAACGCCGGGAGTATCCTCAACGATAGAGAGACGCTGACCGATAAGCTTGTTGAACAGTGTGGATTTTCCTACATTGGGACGTCCCACAACTGCTACGATAGGCAATGCCATATTAAACATCTCCTTTCTTTTCTGTCTGCATCAATATATTTTTCAAAATCAATACTCAGCTCCCATAATAGCGTCAAGCAGCTCAAAGCCGTCGTTTGAAACAGGCTTTATGCGTACATTCAGGGCATTTTCAACATCACTGACTGTCATGTCATCAAGAAAAATGCTGCCCTCAGCCCTGAGCATTGAGGAGGAGATAAGAAGCTCCTCTCCCAGCGGTTTTTCTTTAAGCTGAGCGATAAGGTCCTGTGCTGTGATAAGTCCTGTTACAGTAATAGTATCTCCGAAGAAATCATTGCGGATACGATAAATATGGCAGCAAAGCTCCGGAAATTTCTGTTCAGCCTTTTCCGCAAGAGCTGAGATAACTTTATAGGGAGCATATCCGCAGGCAATGGATACAGAGCGTTTTTCCCCTGACCATTCAGCTGATTCGAGAGCCTGTTTAAATTCATCAATAAGGGAGCGGAGCATTCCTACGCCGTTTTCGTACTGCGGATAATCCTCGTAGTAACTGCCCTCAGGAAGCTCTCTTTCCGCTGTGAGAAAAAATTCATCAGAGGGAAAAACAGTCCTTGTGCCGAATTTTTCAAGGAACTGAGACTGAAACTCCTCAATAATATCGATAGTTTCACCGGCACTTTTCTTATCAAAGGGTTTAAGTGGATAAAGTCCGCTGCGGAAACGTGTAAGTCCCACCGGAACAACTGCCATGCTTGAAATATTGGGCATAAGAGCACCTAAATCCGTCAGTGACCTGCGAAGCTCCTCGCCGTCATTAAGTCCGGGGCAGCACACTATCTGACAGTTGAGCATAATGCCGTTTTCCGCAAGCTGACGTATATATTTCAGCTTTTCTCCGGCAAAACGGTTGTTCATCATTCTGCAGCGCAGCTCCGGATTTGTAGTGTGGACGGATACATTGATATTCAGCTTCATGCGGATAATTCTGTCTATGTCGGACTGTTCAAGATTTGTGAGGGTGACGTAATTTCCCTGTAAAAAGGAGAGACGTGCATCATCGTCCTTGAAGTACAGCGTTTCACGCATTCCCGGAGGCATCTGGTCGATAAAGCAGAAGACGCATTTGTTGCGGCAGGACTGCTTGCTGTCCATGAGGAAGGTATCAAATTCAAGACCAATGTCATCATATTCACCTTTTTTCAGGGTGAAAGCCACAGGCTTGCCGTCTCTGAGAATTTCAAGTGTAACATTTTCCTCTGCCGCATAGAACATATAGTCCAGCACGTCACGGACAGGGTGATTATTAATGGAGACAAGGCAGTCGCAGGGAATAACACCTGCACGTTCAGCCGGTGAACCGGAGACAACTCCGCTGATTTTTACCATATTCAAACTCCTGTGCAGTAATAAACAAGGCGAAGAAGCATACGCCTCCTCGCCTCCTCATGTATCGGATACAGCCGATTATTCAGCGTCCATTTTAAGAACCTCAACGCCCTTATAGAAACCGCAGTTTTTGCAAACCTTGTGCGGAGCCTTATATGCGCCGCAGTTATCGCATCTGCTCATAGCGGGTGCGTCAAGCTTCCATACAGCAGAACGTCTCTTATCACGTCTTGCTTTGGAAGTTTTTCTCTTCGGTACAGCCATTCTGGCACCTCCTTACAGAGCTGAAACGCTCAGTTTATTTTTTGCCTTGCCGCAAGAAATAAGTCTCACAGCGCAGCCGTTCATTTCAGACAATCGCAATCAGATTCGTTAAGGTCGCAGCCGCAGACCATACAAAGTCCCTTGCACTCCTCCTTGCAGAGAAATTTTGAGGGAATCTGCAGAAGCAGATCTGAAACAGCAATATCAGTTAGGTCAATGCTCTCGCCGTCTGCGATGATATACTCATCGCTGCTGCTGTCGGAGGACTGAACGACAATATGTTCAAAGTCGAAATGATAATCTCTTTCAAACTCCTTCAGACACCTGTCGCAGGCTATATGGAGGGAAAAGTCCACAGAAAAGTCGAGATAGACCACGCCGGCACGGTTATAGCATTTTCCCTTAATGAGAACGGGTGAGCTGAAATTGCAGCCACGAATGGCAGAAAGCTCGTCAATGCTGACAGTACCGTCGATATTCATGGATTCTCCGACGATATTAAAAATGTGTTTTAAATTAATTATCATAATACAAATCCTTCAGAGCATTATAAGTAACATTATACACCAACCGGCGTAATCTGTCAATAGGCAGTCCGCTGAAATTTCAAATAAATTTATTTGATGAACTTCTTAACGCTTTCAGGAAGCTCAGATTCATCAGCAGAAACTGTGAAAACAACAGTAGTGTCATCGCCTGCAAGAGAGTTGATCTTATCGAGCATTTCGCCGAATTCGCCGAAGTCTCTGCCGCCGATCTTGAGGATTCCGTCAACGAAAACTTCCTTGATGTCGTAGTTGCCTGCCAGCATACCGGCGAGGAAGCCGTAGAAAGCGTCATAGCCGCAGATATTGAACTGCTCTGAATCGCACCATCTTACCTTGTAGCTGATAGAGCGTCTGATAGTTTCGCCTTTTTCGATGCATACGAGGCTGCCGTTAGTAGTTTTTACAGCGTCATTGATCATATCGATAAGAATTTTAGTTTTGCCTGTGCCCTTTTTTCCGGTAATAAGTTTAATCATGGTATTACTCCTTCCAGTGTATATTGGTGAAAATTTTGATTAGCCGAGTTTAGCTTCAAGAGCAGCCTTTGCGCCCTCATATCCGGGCTTGCCGAGGAGAGCGAACATATTTGACTTGTAGCTTTCAACGCCGGGCTGATTGAACGGATTTACGCCGAGAACATAGCCTGAAACAGCGCAAGCCTTTTCAAAGAAGTAGATCATGTAGCCAACGCTTTCCTCAGTAGTGTCCTCAAGCTCGAGAATGATATTGGGAACGCCGCCCTCTGTATGAGCGAGAACAGTACCCTCAAATGCTCTGCGGTTAACAACGGACATATTCTGATTTGTAAGGAAATTCAGACCGTCGAGGTTTTCGTCATCAGGTGTGAGGAAAAGGTCTGTCTTGGGATTTTTGATATCAACGACAGTCTCGAACATAACTCTTGAACCGTCCTGAATGAACTGTCCCATTGAGTGGAGGTCAGTGGAGAAAACAGCAGCTGACGGGAAGATACCCTTGTTATCCTTGCCTTCGCTTTCGCCGAAAAGCTGTTTATACCATTCGGACATCATAACGAAGCTGGGATCGTAGGAAACGAGCATTTCAACGGATTTGCCCTTTCTGTAGAGGATATTTCTGAGAGCAGCATACTTGTAGCAGTCGTTGTTGTCGAAATCAGCGGAGAAGTCCTTCTGAGCCTTTGCAGCACCTTTCATGAGAGCGTCGATATCGCAGCCTGCAACAGCAATAGGAAGCAGACCAACAGCAGTAAGAACTGAGAAACGTCCGCCCACATCGTCAGGGATAACGAAAGTCTCATAGCCCTCTGAATCAGCAAGGCTCTTGAGAGTTCCTCTTGCCTTGTCAGTAGTGGCAAAGATCCTGTCCTTAGCGCCTTCCTTGCCGTACTTGTCCTCAACCATTTTTCTGAAGATTCTGAAAGCAAGTGCAGGCTCGGTAGTAGTACCGGACTTGGAAATTACATTTACTGAGAAATCCTTGCCCTCACAGAGAGAAATTACCTCATTGAGATAGGTAGGATTTATGCTGTTGCCCACATAGTAGATGTCAGGCGTGTCCTTCTTCATGTTATTGTAAAGAGGAGATTTGAGCAGCTCAATAGCAGCTCTTGCGCCGAGGTATGAACCGCCGATACCGATAACGATAAGGATATCGGAATTCTTCTTGATTTTTTCAGCAGCAGCCTTTATTCTTGCAAATTCCTCCTTGTCGTAGTTTGTAGGAAGATCTAACCAGCCGAGAAAATCGCTGCCAAGACCGGATTTGCTTTCGAGAACAGAAGCAGCAGTCTCGACCTGAGCCTTAATGCCAGCCATTTCATCGCTGCCGACAAAGCTTTCAAGATATTTTGCATTAAGTTTTAATGACATTTGTATAATACCTCCAGTTTGTATAAGAGCCAGTTCTCAGATACAATAAATTACTATTAATATAATACTATATTTTTCATATTATTTCAAGTGCAATTTCAACAATTATACATTTCGCACAATAATCAACCTACTTTTCTATGAGGTTTAACAATAACTCCTTAAAAACATAGCCGTAGGACAGTTTTTTTACATCGTTTTTTACAATAATATCTGTTTCGTAGACCAGACTTTCGCCACTGTAGAAAGCAACCGTTCCGATTTTCTGATTTTTCCGGAGCGGAGCGTCTACAAACTCCGGAATCACTACAACGTTGGAAAGCTCCCTGACGCCTTTAGGAATGACAATGGTATTCTGCGAGCGCAGACCTACCTCTACAGCCGAATCTACGCCGTTTCTGACCTTTACTGGACGGAGAAGCTCATCAAGAAAGCCGGGAACAGTTACTCTGTAGTCGCTGAAACCCTTTTTCACCAGCTTTTTCGCTGCCGGCAGGGAAGTTTCCTCGCTGTCAGCACCTAAAATAACGGCAATATATGTTGTACCGTTTTCATCTCTGCCGCCCTCTGCAATGCAGTAGCCGGACTGCTCTGAATGAGCCGCCTTGAAGCCGATATGACGGTCGTAAGTCCGTGCAAGAGTGTTTTCGTTTACAAGCTCAGTCTGCCCCTCTTTTATAAAGTCCCTCCACGTCTTAAAATACGGTTCAAGCTGCTTAAATTTTACAAGCTTCGAGCAGATTACAGCTAAATCATGGGCAGTTGTGTATTCCCTTTCGTCAAAATAACCATGAGGGGAGTAAAAGGCTGTGTTACGCAGCCCCATATCAAAGGCTTCGCTGTTCATTCGGGCAGTAAAGTCTTCAAGGTTTCTTTCCGAACGCTCTGCAAGGACGGTAAGTGCGTCATTGGCATTACCGATTATTGCTCCTTTCAGAAGCTCGTCAGCAGTCAGCTTGTCGCCGGGTTCAAGCCATATTACAGCGCCCTTTGTGCCCTGAACCGACTGAGAGGCTGTAAGCTCCGTATCAAGGGAATATTTCCCCGTTTCAATGTCCTCTGCAACAAGCAGAAGTGACATAAGCTTTGTCATGCTGCCGGCATTCATCTGTACATCGGAATTATGCTCCTCCAGTACAGTTCCGGTTTCCGCTTCTATGAGTATATAGGCAAAATCACCGGTTTCCTCAGCCATTGCAGCTGTGGGACACAGGTGTATAAGCATTTCTGCCGCAAGTATTATCATAAGTAATTTTTTTGTTGTGATTTTCAGCATTTTATCCTCCGTTGGCTCAGCCGTATTATTCTGGCTTTTTTCTTAAATTACCCGATAATTATTATATTTATG
>JAEDLA010000055.1 GCA_016295545.1 Oscillospiraceae bacterium
CTGCAAGCAAATGTGCGGCAAAAGCGATAGCTGTTAATTGTGCGGTGTTGCCTTACAGGTCAGATATTCTCCATAGAAAGTGTAGCGGCGGCATTAAGGCTTTCATCGGCGGTAATGCCGTTTATGAAGTTGTAATATCCCTGACTTGCTATCATTGCGCCGTTGTCTCCGCAAAGGCTTTTTTCAGGCATATAGAATGAAAATCCACGCTTCCGGCAGGCTTCGGAAAGAGCTGCCCTTACTCCGGAATTGGCTGAAACTCCGCCGGCAACAGCAATTTTACTGTAACCCAGCTTTTCCGCAGCTTTTATTGTTTTTTCCGTCAGAAGCTCTGAAATGGTTTTCTGAACCGAAGCTGCAAGATTTTCACGGTTTATCTCAATACCTTTCTGAGTGCTGTTGTGTATCAGGTTTATCACTGATGTTTTCAGTCCGGAAAAGCTGAAATCAAACTCGTTTCCGGCAACGGCAGGGTGAGGAAGTCTGTACTGCTCCGGATCGCCTGTCTGAGCTGCTTTATCTATGTGAACGCCGCCGGGATAGGGGAATCCCATAGCTCTTGCGCATTTATCGAAGCATTCGCCGGCAGCATCGTCACGGGTTCTGCCAACAATGCGGAATTTAGTGTATGAAAGAACTTCAATAATATGACTGTGACCGCCGCTTGCCGCAAGACAGAGAAAAGGCGGCTCAAGCTCACTGTGAGACAGGTAATTTGTGGCTATATGTCCGGCAATATGGTGTACAGGCACAAGTGGCTTGCCTGAAGCCATAGCAAGTCCTTTGGCAAAATTTACTCCTACAAGCAAAGCACCGATAAGTCCGGGAGCGTATGTAACGGCAACAGCGTCAACGTCAGAAAGAGTTATTCCGGCATCACCGAGAGCCTTTTTTACAACGCCGAGGATATTTTCGCAGTGACGGCGGGAAGCAATTTCCGGTACAACGCCTCCGTATTTTTTATGCTCCTCTATCTGAGTTGAAATAACTGATGATTCAATGATTCTGCCGTCTCTGACGACGCTTGCGGCAGTTTCATCGCAGGAGCTTTCTATTCCAAGTATAAGCATTATTTAACCTCTTTTCTCATTACAATGGCATCCTCCCGTGGATTCCGGTAGAAATTTTTTCTCACTGAAATACGGCTGAATCCGCACTTTTCATAAAGGTTTATTGCCGGAGCATTTGAAGCTCTCACCTCTAAAAAGATATTTTCCGTGTCATGGGGAAGAAGCCTCTGGAATTCGCATATCAGCTCACAGGCAAGACCTTTCCGGCGGTGCTCCGGATGAACTGACACATTGGTAATATCTCCCTCGCCGACTGCGTAATAGCCGGTGAGAAGTGCGGTTATTTCATCATTTTCAGTGATATACAGGACGAAGCCGTTATCCTTTTCAGCTTCACTGCGGAAGCTTTCCTCCGACCAGCCGTCAGGGATAGTAAGCCTTTCAAGCTCAGAAAGCCTGCTGAAAAGCTCCGGAGAGGAGCTGCTGTCAGCCCTTTGCGTCATACCAGCTTGCCCCCTTATTAACGTCCACTGCCAGCGGAACCTTCATTTCGTAAACATTGCGCATTTCTTCGCCCAGAATCTCAGCTGCTCTGTTGGAATCAACAGCAGAGGACTCCACGATAAGCTCATCGTGAACCTGAAGAATAAGCCGTGCATTCAGCTTTTCCTCACGAAGCCGCCTGTAAACATTTATCATGGCAATTTTTATAAGGTCAGCCGCTGTGCCCTGTACGGGAGTATTCATTGCGATACGCTTTCCGGCAGCCTGCATGACCTTGTTTGAAGATGAAAGCTCCGGAATGCGACGCTTTCTGCCGAACATTGTGGAAACAAAGCCGTTTTTAATGGCACCGTCAACGGTATTCTCCATAAATTCATTTACTTTCGGGTATTTGGCAAGGTAATCGCTGATATATTTTTTTGCCTGATATACAGAGGTGTTTATGTCCTTTGACAGGGAAAAAGCTCCTATACCGTAAATGATTCCGAAGTTTACAGCTTTTGCGGCGCTTCGCATTTCCGGAGTTACCATTACAGGCGGCATATCAAAGACCTGAGCTGCTGTTGAGGTGTGGATATCCTCGCCTGAGTTAAAAGCATCTATCATGTTTTTGTCACCGCATAGATGAGCCATAACTCTCAGCTCAATCTGACTGTAGTCGGCGTCAAGAAGAACTTTTCCCTCGTCAGCAATGAAAAATTTTCTCATCTGAGAACCAAGCTCCGTTCTGACAGGGATATTCTGCAAATTCGGCTCAGTGGAGGAAATTCTTCCGGTTCTTGTCTCGGTCTGCCTGAAGCAGGTATGAATCCTGCCGTCCTCTCCGATTTTGTCAAGAAGTCCCACTACATAGGTGGAGTTAAGTTTGGTGTACTGACGGTATTTCAGCACATTGTCCACAAGCGGACTCTGACTGCGAAGCTCCTCAAGCACCTCTGCATTAGTGGAGTAGCCACTTTTCGTTTTCTTTTTTGCCGGCAGCTTCTGCTCCTCGAAAAGGACTGTGGAAAGCTGCTTCGGAGAGGAGATATTAAATTCATGACCGGCTTCATCATAAATCATCTGACTGGTTTCTTCAATCATTTCTGTCAGGGAGGTTCCGAAACTCCTTACTCCGTCAGCGTCAATGCGCACGCCGTCATGCTCCATAGAAGCAAGTACCTCCGTAAGGGGCTGTTCAACATTTTTCAGCAGATATGTCATTCCTTCTGCATCGACCATTGCGCAAAGCTTTTCACCAAGAGCTTTAATGGAAACAAGGTCGGCGTAGGGAGCGTTTTCCGAATAGTAGTGAACGCCGTATTCGGCACACAGCTTTTCCACAGTATATTCAGAAGCGGAGGTGTTCAGCAGATAGCCGCAGATAGACAGGTCACATTCGATGCCTTTCAGTTGGCAGCCATGCGCCATTGCGAAGCGGTAATGGGGCTTTGCATCAATGGTGGTTTTGCGGCAGTCCGATTCAAAAAAGCTGCAAATTATCTCACTGTCAGCGGAAATCATAACGCTGTTTTTGCTTCTCACTGAAAGCTTTTCTCCGTCAAAGAGGTACTCACAGCAGCTGAGCTTACCGATTTTTTCAGCAGTAAGCTCTGATTCACTGACAGTTATATTTTCTACGGCAGTTTCAGCAGTCTCCGCAGCCGGAGAAGAAGCTCCCTCAGCAGCAGAGATGCCCAGTTTATCCATTAGCTTGAACATTTCAAGCTCTGTAAGCAGGCGGCTTATTCCTGAATTATCAGGGGCAGCCGGTTTATAGGCAGAAATATCCGTTTCAACAGGTGCATTACGTACTATTGTAGCAAGCCACTTGCTTTCCTTAGCGGCAGCTTCGCCGTTTTCAAGCTTGGTGCGGACACTTTTTGTAAGCTCTGCTCCGGACAGATTTTCGTAAAGCTGTTCAACTGTTCCGTAGCTTTTTACAAGACTTGAAGCGGTTTTTTCGCCAATTCCCGGAACACCTGAGATATTGTCGGAGCTGTCTCCCATAAGAGCCTTTAAATCAATAAGCTTAACAGGTTCAAAGCCGTAGTCCTCCTGAAACTTTTCCGGAGTATAGATTATAGTTTCCCTGTTTGTGGCAAGGCGTACAGTAACTTTATCGTCTATAAGCTGGAGACTGTCCCTGTCGCCGGTAAGAATGCTGCAAAAATCTCCGCTGTCGGAGCAGGATTTTGAGAGAGTTCCGAGTATATCGTCCGCTTCAAAGCCTTCGCACTCCACTACCTTAACGCCCATAAGGGTAAGAAGCTCCTTGACGATGGGCAGCTGCTGAGCAAGCTCCGGCGGCATACCCTTTCTGTTGGCTTTATAGGCGGCACAGGCTTTATGCCGGAATGTGGGAGAACGCAGGTCAAAGGCGACAGCAACACAGTCCGGCTTGACTTCGCTGACATTTTTCAGGTAAATATTCATAAATCCGAAAACTGCATTGGTGAAAACGCCATTTTTATTGGAAAGGAGCTTTATTCCGTAAAATGCACGGTTAAGAATGCTGTTTCCGTCAACTGCAAGTAAATTCATATAACTATTCCTTTCGGCAGGTTTATTCTGTATCTATTATACCATATAAAATCGGAAATAGCAATTATTATTGCAGATATTCAGCAATATGATCAGGCAGAAGTTACTGATTTTATTGTTTAACCATTCAAAAACCGCTGAAAAATACAGGGATAAATTGTCTGCATTGAAGAAATAAGCATAAATCCCTTGATTATCTGTTATATTTATGATAGAATATGTGGTACAGGCTGATAAATGCCGCAATATACAGAGATAAAAGAAAGGTTGAATATGGAAAACGCAGACATAGGACAAATTATTCTTGTCATTGCAATGATGATTTTTTCTGCACTCTTTTCAAGCGCTGAAACAGCTTATTCCAGTGTGAATAAGATAAGACTGAAAAATTATGCCAATCAGGGAGACAAACGGGCTGAAAAGGCGCTTAGACTGGCTGGCAAATTTGATGATGTTCTCACTGCTGTGCTGATAGGCAACAATATCGTGAATATTACTACCTCATCGGTCAGCACCGTAATTTTTATCGGCATCTTCGGCAGCAAGGGTACGGTTATATCTACAGTGGTTGTTACTGTTCTTGTGCTGATTTTCTGCGAGGTACTGCCGAAATCCTACGCCAAGAAAAATGCCGAGAAGCTTGCTCTTGCTTTTGCAGTTCCGCTGGCATTCCTTGTAGTCGTTTTCAAACCCTTTGTATGCTTCTTCAATCTGCTGGCGTCCCTGATAAGCAAGGAAGATGAAACTCCCAGCGTTACAGAGGACGAGCTGAAATTCATGATAGATGAGATTGAGGAGCAGGGGATAATCGAGGAGCAGGAAAGTGACCTTGTGAAAAGTGCTCTTGAATTTGATGAAATATCTGTAAATGAAATACTGATTCCGAGAGTAAAGGTTGTGGGAATAGATATAAATTCCACTCTTGATGAGATAAAGGAAATTTTTTGCTCCGAGATGTATTCAAGGCTTCCGGTGTACGAAAAGAGCATTGATGATATTATCGGTATCATTACAAACAAGGCTTTTTTCAAGATGCTGCTGGAGGGTGAAACCGATATACATACAATAATCCAGGACGTTCCCCACATTGCCGACAGCAAGCTGATAAGTCAGGCTATGCGTGATATGCAGCGCTCAAAGGTGCATCTTGCCGTTGTTACCGACCAGTACGGCGGCACTAAAGGAATTATCACCCTTGAGGATATTATTGAGGAGCTTGTTGGTGAGATATATGACGAGGACGATGAAATCGTAACCAATATTGTCCGTGTCAGCGACAACCGCTATGAGGTTGCCGGAGATATGAACATAAGCGAACTGCTTGAACATCTTGAGCTTGGTGATGACCTGATACAGACTACCTGCACTACAGTCGGCGGCTGGGCAACGGACGTTATCGAGCATATTCCCGAGGCAGGAGAAACTGCGGAAACAGGTGTTTTCAAAATAACTGTACTTACCGTAAATGAGCAGACTGTGGAAAAGATACTCCTTGAAATCGACACTCCTGATGAAAATGAGGACGAAAAAGCCTCAGAGGAAGAAAAATAATAATATCAGCATAAAATCCCCGTAATTCTGGCAGAAGTTGTCGGATTACGGGGATTGATATTTAGTATAAATGTGATTCGGGCAGCTTTTCGATTTTCTGAGCAAGCTTTTTCCGTATAGAAAGTGCGTCTGCAATGGTAACGCCGTCACCTCTCTTGAATACGTCGGCTCTTTTTAGTGCTTCGTAGCTGAGCGGATAAACGGCTTTATTTTTGGCGTATGACATTACTGCAACCACATCACTGATTCCGGTTTTTCCGTCTCCGTCTGCATCACCGCAGACCATTTTCGGAACATTTTCTGTGCCTGCCACTGCAAAGAAGCAGCAGTATTTATCAGCGTATACCTGTGCTGTGGAATTTTCAATGCCGTAAATAGTACCGGAGAAAAACTCCTTGCCGGAATTACAGAAATCGTTTTGGAATGTATCAAGACTGTCATAGATAACGCAGTCCGGATTTTTTATTGTTACTGATTCAAGATTCATGCACCAGTAAAAGGCTCGTCTGCCGATGCTCTCCGTATTTTCAGAAATTTCAGCAGAAACAAGCTTTGAACAGAATACGAAAACGCATTCACCAATACTTCTGACACTGTTAGGAATATTTACAGAAACAAGTGACTGACAGCCCATAAAAGCACCGTCGGCAATTTTCGTGACGTTATCGGGAATAGTAATGCTTCCGGAACATTCCTTTCCGTCAATAAGAATACCGTTGACTATAACGAAAGGGCTGATTTTCTGCTGATTATTAATCCACTGGGTGTCAGAAAGAGCGTCCATGCCTATTTCCGAAATGCCTGACGGGATTTTTATTTCAGCCAGCCTTTCACAGTACTGGAACGCTTTTGCTCCGACAGAAGTAACACTGTCAGGAATAACAACTCTGCTGATGCTGCTGTTATCGTAAAAAGCCCCTGTACCTATGGCAGTGATACCATCGGGAATCGTTATTTCATTTGTACAGGTAAGTCCGTCTATCAGGATATTGTTGACAGTAACAAATGGACTTTCACTGCGCCTGGCATAGAGCCATGCTGTGTCGTTAAAGGACTTGTGACCGAAATCCGTCAGCTTGTCCGTAATATTTATAGTTCCCAGCTTTGAACAGCCTGTAAAGGCGTAATCACCGATTTTTTCCGTAGCCGCCGGTATTGTTACAGAGGGCAGGCTTATACATTTGGAGAATGCATAGTCTCCTATAGCAGTAAGCGTTTCCGGCAGCTTGACAGAAGTCAGTGCAAGACAGTTGCTGAATGCCCGACTTCCTATTTCTGTAACGGGAATCCCGTCAATGTAGTCGGGGACAGTAACTTCTGAAACGGATTCATCACAATCGGAGATAACTGCATAGCTGCCGTAATTTTTATAGGATAAAGCGCCGGATACACCCTCTGTAAAGCTTTCGTCTGCGGCAGAAACGCTGGAATATCCGGGGACTGTGTGCTGACCGGACAAAAATGTTCCGGCAATAATCAGCGCAGCAGCTCCGGCAAAGAATTTTGTGAGTTTCATAAATTTCCTCCTTTGTATTCCAAAAGAAAAAGTTTATTTGCCGGAGTGAAAGGGAATTACGCTTCCTTTTCGCTCTGTTTTTTTATTTTTAAGAGAACGATTACAATTGCTGCAATCATAACAATAGTCGTGAAAATACTTCCCTCAATGCCGAAAGTTCCTCCGGTGAGAAAAGCACTGCTGCTTACAGGCTCAGTAACGAGAACTGTGTTGATATTTCCTGTGCCGCTTACACTTAATCCGTAAATATTCCCCTGAGTGAAATTCCAGATTGAGTGAATTGCACAGGCACCCCAGATATTACCGGTGCAGATGATATAAAGTCCGGCAAAAGCGGCAAAAAGAAAGAGATTGATAATTGGCAGAATGCCGAATCCCGGATTGGTTGAATGAGCAAAAGCAAAGGCAATGGAGCTGACAGAAATGGCTAAAGCAGCGGAGTGCTTGCCGCCGATGCTGTTCATAAGATAGCCTCTGAAAATAAATTCCTCACTCATTCCCTGAATGAACCAGCCAAGCAGATAGAATAAAATTATTCCGACAGGGATATTATCTGAAACGGAGATTTTATTTACTCCGGTCAGGGCAGAAAACAGGGTGATAACTGTCATTAGTACAAATCCGATTGCTATTCCGCAAAGGTAATCAGGGACAGCTTTTTCTTTTTTTATACCCATTGACCTCAGTGAACGGGTTTCGATAAAACGGCAGTAAATAACGCTGAGAATTGTTCCGAAGACTGTTGCAATCAGAGTGGGAATCATAAAGTGCCAGTCATTCATAAGCTCCTCAGTCATTTCGTAGCTTTCAGAAAAGGTCATTGTGTCTGTACCGGAAGCTAAGAGTTCTTTCAGCATTGCAGGAATAATGAATATAGCTGAACCTATTCCCTCTGCAATCATGATTACGATAAATACAGCAATGAAAATGAGTATCTGCAAAGCAATATTTGCCGGAGCTTTTGACTTTGCTGACTCTGTGAACATATCAGAATTAAGTTTTAACATGGTGATCCTCCGAGTAGTATTGTTTATATAAACTATACCACATAAACATAAAAAAGTCAAACATTCCATAAGCCTTTTACTGAAATTTCACAAAAAATCCTAAAGCTGACAGCGGTATAAAAAAATTTCCCTGTGAATATAAATATTAGAAAGAAAAAGTATACAGGAGGACATTATGGACAAAAAGGATTTGGCAGCACAGGCTGAGAGATACAAGCGTGAAATGATGAAGCTTTACGGCAAAGCTCCTGAAGCTGTACCGGCAGTAAATACAAGACCGGAAACGGAGAAGCTGCCTGAAGTGCCTGCTGAGACTGACAGCAATATCACAACAGAACCG
>JAEDLA010000056.1 GCA_016295545.1 Oscillospiraceae bacterium
GGCGACTGACCGCAGACAGGCTGTCGCCTTTCAAGGTCAGTCAACGCAGAGTGGCAGAACGATAGCTGACAAATTTTTCAGCAGGTTGATGTAGAATTAGTATAAAATCCAACAGAAACGGAGTGAGATCTGTGAAAACCCAACCTAATCACCGTGCGGAAATACTCGGTCAGTACATTATCGAAAACAGAACGACTGTCAGAGCTGCCGCAAAGAAATTCGGAATCAGCAAGAGTACGGTACATAAAGACGTAAGCGAAAGGCTGCCCAAGGTCAATCCCTCATTATATGTACAGGTTAAGGATATACTTGAAATAAACAAGCAGGAACGCCATATACGTGGAGGACTGGCAACGAAGATAAAGTATCAGGAGCTTGCAAAGAAAAGGGGATAAAAAACAGAGCCTCGTCAGATAACGAAGCTCTGAATTTATATAAAAAACGGCAGTCCATGAAGCTGTTCCCACAGAACACCAATGTCCGGCAGCCTGTGAGAGCAGCTTCGGCAAATGGCTCCGGCAAGTATATCTGTGCTGTACATTTCCGGAAATTCCAAAGCTGTTCACGGGCAGTCAGCCACTTCGGAAACGACAAGCGCCGGACTGCTGTTTACTTTATTTTATGCAGAAAAACCAGTTTTGCAACAAGAAATTTCTTACAGCCGCCGTTACTTTTTCGGTCAATGTGACTTTTTTCCCTAATCTTCGGCAAACAGGGGATAATGGAAGTTGCAGGCAGAATGTTAAGGCAGGAATTGTCATTTTTGTAGGATTTATGTAATAAATAATAATATTTCTGTAAGATTATCTTGTCAGAATTGTATTAATATTGAAAACGCCCTGTTATTGCAATTAATTCCTCCTGTGGTATAATAGGATTAAAGAATTGAACCGGAAAACATTTCCACAGGAGGTCGTGATTATATGAAAAAACTATCAGAATTAACTGCACTTGCCGCTGCCTGCGCACTTACTGCGGTAACCTTTTGCAGCTGCGGAGCTAAAGAAAAACTTTCTTCACAGTCTGATTATTCGATATACGAATATGCCGGAGATGCAGAATCAGAGGATTATTACGAAGCAGAGGAGAGTGCCGGCGATAACAGCTGGAACAGGGAAAACAGTAATGTTTCTGTTGAAAAGCCCTCCGCTAATGAAAAGTACGTGGGCTACGAGGAAACCGGCTTTAAGGATCCGGAGACTGAACCTCTTTCAACCTTTTCAGCAGATGTGGATACAGCGTCATATTCAAATATAAGGCGTATTATTGAGGACGGACAGGCTGTTCCGGAGGACGCTGTAAGAATCGAGGAGATAATCAATTACTTTGACTATGATTATCCTGAGCCTGAAAACGGCGAAGTTTTCGGAAGATATGCAGAGATTTCCGACTGTCCATGGAACAGCTCAGCAAAGCTTATGATGATTGGTATACAGGGCAAACGCATGGAGCAGGCTGAAACTCCGCCCTCAAACCTTGTTTTTCTCATAGATTCTTCTGGCTCTATGTCTGGTTATAATAAGCTTCCCCTTGTGCAGACAGCCTTTTCCATGCTTGCGGAAAATCTTACAGTTAAGGACAGGATATCCATTGTCACCTATGCAAACTCCAGCAGAACAGTAATTGACGGAGTTCCCGGAAGTGAAAAGGACAGTATTTTAGAGGGACTGTACTCCATAAATGCCGGCGGAGGAACAAACGGCGAAGGCGGAATTGAAAGAGCTTATGAACTGGCAGAGGAGTATTTTATCAAGGGCGGCAACAACCGTGTGATAATTGCCACTGACGGCGACCTGAACATCGGAGCGTCAACAGGAGAAGAACTTACTGAGCTTATTGAAAGCAAACGTGACAAGGGTATTTATCTTTCGGTTCTTGGTTTTGGTACAGGCAATTTAAATGACGAAAATCTTGAAGCACTTGCCGATAACGGAAACGGTAATTACAGCTACATAGATTCAGTTGATGAAGCGGAAAGAGTCCTTGTTCAGGAAATGAGCGGTACTATATATACTATTGCTAAAGACGTAAAGCTTCAGGTTGAGTTCAACCCCTCACAGGTTAAAAGCTATCGTCTTATCGGCTACGACAACAGAATTATGAACGCTGAGGATTTTCGTGACAACACCAAAGATGCCGGTGAAGTTGGCGCAGGGCACAGTGTAACGGCTCTGTATGAGATTGTGCTGGCAGACAGTCCGGCATCATATAACGGAATTGAGCTTGAATTTGCTGACCAGCATCAGCAGGAAACAACTGTACCGCAGAATGATAACAGGCGTACTGAGCTTTGCAAGCTTTCTGTTGCATACAAGGATATTGATACAAACGAAGATGTTTATTTATCAGCACTTTTCGGCATGGAGAAGTATTCTGAAATTCCCACTCCGGCAATTCAGCTTGCAGGAGCAGCTGCTGAATTTGGTATGATTCTGAGGGATTCGCAGTACAAGGGAAACTCTGACTTTAATTATATCACTGAACAGCTTATGAAAATTGCCAATAATGAAAAGACTGAGGAATTTCTCAGTCTGTCAAAAACCGCAGCAGCACTCTATGAGTGATACCATAAAACACATCCTTTCTAAAAGGCAGTTTAAAAAAAGAAACTGTCGGAAAAATAGTTCTGCTTTCATGGCAGGACTATTTTTTTAAAAATATCAGTTTTTTTAATGTTTTTTTCATTTTTGCTTGACAAACTTTGTCTGATGTGCTAATATGTGATTGTAGTTTGATTTTCATGCGAAAAAGTGCTGAAAATAGGAATATAAACCGTACAGGCTCTTTTTCCTTGAATAAAAAATATAAAAAATCAAACGAATATAAATCGAATCACTTTACCAGAAGAGAGAGGAATGGTCACCCATGAAAAAAAACACCAGAGGCTTTACACTTATTGAACTGATCGTCGTTATTGCGATAATCGGTATTCTTGCTGCTATCCTTGTGCCGAGCATTATCGGATATATGAGAAAGTCCAAACAGACTGCCGCCAATGATAACGCACGAAGTATTTTCAATACTCTTACTATGAGCGCTTTTGAGCTTGAAGAACAGGATATTACAATGGGCGTAAATGGTAACTGGCAGCTTAGTCAGATTGGTGGTATTCAAGGTGATGTGGGGGATTGTGTTGAACTTACTACATGGCTGTCAAGTGCCGGCTTTTCAGAAGACCAGCGTAAGGAAATGCACCTTGAAATAGGCGGATATATCGATATAATTTATAGGGACGGTTATCCGGCTTATGTTTCATGGTCCAGAACTAAAACATCTGACGCTATAATCGGAAGATACCCTGAGGCAGTAAAGCTGGATGACGGTGTTACATGGTCTAACTGGAGTACAAATCTGTAATAAACGCATTTATGCAATCAGAAGCTTATACACAAATTAAGGGCTGCTGCACCAGTCAGACGGTGCGGCAGCCCGTTTTATAAATTTCAGAGGTGAATAAAATGAACGATATTCTTGCAAAGCAGCTGGCATTTGATTTTTGCTGCACAGAGGACGATGTCAGGTCCGGGAAAAATATTTTCACAGAGTTTACGGCAGATAAAAACAGAAGAATTTTTGAAGATACAGAGGATTGTTTCCTGAAAATTGCTTCCGTGAACGGCAAGCTCCTTGCAACGGGAGAAAGTTCTGTAATTGCGTGGTGCATGGAGAAATATCACAGCTTTAACGGCGAATGGTTTATGGAGGTGGAAAATTTCCGTGAGCTTGACCGTAAGGTCATGGAGTACGGCTACCGTATCGGGCAGGCACACCCCTTTTATATCGCTACGGAATACTCCGAAGTCGATACAAAAGGTCTTGAAATACGGAAATTCCTTGCAGAGGAAATTGAACAGTTCCGTGGCGATGACCGTTTTGGAGAAGCATTTATTTTTGCCGAACTTCCCAGAGACGAAATAGGTATAGGAGCTTATCAGGACGGTAAAATTCTTGGAATGGCAGGTGCAACAAGCGACAGTCTCCTTATGTGGCAGATCGGCATTAATGTTCTTCCCGAAGCAAGAGGTCTTGGAATAGGTACAATGCTGGTGAAGCTGCTGAAAAATGAGATTCTGTCACTTGGAAAGCTGCCGTTCTACGGAACAGCTGTTTCGCATATAGCATCACAGAGGGTTGCTCTCAATGCCGGATTTGTGCCTGCGTGGTCGGAGCTTTATTGTGAAAAAATCTGATTGAACAGGGAAAATTTATTCTAAAGAAATCCTCATTTATTTATTTTTTTAAGTTTTTTCTCCAGCTTGGGCGGCAGAATGCCTGAACCGATCATACTGCAAAGTAATTCTAACATCATTTTCGGAAGCTCTGTTAATTCATTTTCACTCATAGAATCCAGTTCTTCAATCATTTCCATATATTGATCGATATCTAACGGTTCTTTGGCCGTGTGTATATATTTATCGAGCAAATCATGTAAAGCTGAAAATTGTTCCGCTTCTATAAGCTCAATACCGAATTTTTCACAGAAATTCTCGAAAAAAGCCATTGAGCGTTTACCCTCAGTTAATATCTTACAGGGATATGAACCGTGTTCCAGCACTGCCGATGCAAATTCAGAAAGCATTTTTTCTGTTGATGACGGGAAATAATAGGAATTATCTATGGAAAAATCGCTGCCGTTGTCTGTATCTGCTGCAACTATAAATGACGAATAAACCATTTTTTTCAGGTTAGTATCAACGACCGGTTGGCTGAATATGCAGCATTTGCACTCCCATGTTCCCTGCTGCGGAAGCTGCTTGATTCTGCCGGTAAGCACATCATTATTCAGCTCAGGCTTCGGAAATGTTTCAGGTACAGCTTCCGGAGGATTTATTAGGGACCAGTGGAACTTGTCTCCGTCCGGTGTAAGAAGCGGGATTGTATCAATACTGCTGTCAAGGCTCAGCTGAACCTTGTTGCTCTTGTTCAGCTCTTGTGCCACTTCGTGAGAAGCTCTCAGAGCCTCCAGCATGAACGTGAAATCATTCTGTTCGGTTATAAAATCGGGGAACATATAGCTTTTGAATTTACAAAACGCCGGATAGCTTTTATTTCCTTTAAGATTAATTCCGTGTTTATCGGCATAATCCCTGACTGACTTTATTACTGCGTCTGGTACCTCGGATTTGTTTGAAAGCTTTGTCTGTAAACAATTCTGAGACAATAGAAAATCAAAGGATTTTGAATCGTTTATTTCATTCGTATTACATTGGAGTGATTTTACCAATGAGTTCCAGCCTTCCTGACCGATATACAGTGTAAGCGCTGTGAATTTAGCCAACGCTCCCATAACAGAGCAATAACCTGTTTCACCATTTGATAGGCTGACTGCAAATATTTCATTATCATTCAGCTTTTTCCAGAGCTTATCACTGCGGAACTGATAGGCAGCCTCCATTAAATCGTCGGGTATACTTAGCGGCGGAATTTCAAGTGCAAAGTCATCATCTGACATAAGCTCGAAATCTTCCGTGTTTGTGTCCGGCTCGTCATCATTAAATTCTTCGAAATCATCAAAGTCAAGGTAATCGTCAAAATCTTCGTAATCCGGATACTGCTCCGGAGACTTGCCGACTGAACGGACAATAAGCTCCTCCGGTGTGTCCTCATCAAGAACACGGAGAACCTTGCACTGGAATCTCCACTCATCGCCGAAATCAAAAAGGAATTTGAAAGCAGTTCCTTTTTGCAGACCAAGCTGTGCAAGTTTCACACGGTCTGCATAGGGAGGTTCCTCAGAATACGGGTGATTGTAACAATTTACATCGGACCACCATTTATTATCCATAAAGAAGCTGTATAAATGGTCAAAGTAAAAATCGAATGACTCCAGAATACAGGCGGCAAAATCGTCAAGTGTTCTGTCACCGGATATTCTGATATGGCGGTAACAGCCTGTTCCAACTGAAACGCTAATAACATAGGAAATATTATTCTTTTTTATACGCATAAATGAAATTCCTTTCATAATCATGTTATAGGTTACCCATAATAATTTTAACATTATTAATACCATTGTTCAATTCTTTAATCTGACAAAAATATATGATGCAATTTGTTGATACTGCACATTATTTCAGTGAGACTGGTTTGCTGATATTTTTTTGAACTATGTTTGACTTTTTTATGCAGTTCTGATATAATATTTATAGATACAATTTCAGAATACAGGAGAAAAAATGAAAACTTTGATTCTAAACGGTTCACCGAGAAAAAACGGTGATACGGCTTCGCTTGTTAAGCTGCTGACAGACAATCTCACAGGAGAGTTCAGAATAGTTGACTGCTATTCTGCCGTAATTTCCCCCTGTATTGACTGCCGCTGCTGTCAGAAGAAGCCGGTCTGCGTCATTGATGATGAGATGCAGGAAATATACCGGTATATTGAGAAATGTGACAATATCGCCATTGCTTCTCCCATATATTATTCAGAGCTTACAGGAAAGCTTCTTGATGCAGCAAGCCGCTTTCAACTGTATTATTCTGCAAAATATATCAGGCATGAGCCAATAGAAATCAGGGCGAAAAGGGGAGCTGTTATTCTTGCAGGCGGAGGCAGCGGAAGTACTCAGCAAGCCTTCAATACGGCAAAGCTTATATTGTCTCAGGTGAATGCAAAGGACATTTTTCCACCGGTATGCAGTCATAATACTGATAAGGTTCCTGCCCGTGAGGACAGGGCGGCTGCGGAGAAAATACTTGAAATTGCAGACTTTTTTAACAATAATATACAGTAGGAGGAATTACAAATGGCGGTTTCCATTATCAAAAAAATCAGTGCCGGAATACTTTCCGCAGCTGTAGTTACGCTGAGCACAGCCGGAAATCTTGCTCCGGAGTCACTGGCTGCCGCTCCTGATGAATACCACGATGACTGGCTTCACGTTAATGAAAATGCGGAGATAGTCGATATGAACGGAAATCCTGTGTGGCTTACCGGCTGCAACTGGTTCGGCTATAACGTTGGAAGTCAGGTTTTTGACGGAGTATGGTCACAGAATATGCACGATATGATAAACCAGATAGCCGATCACGGCTTTAATCTGCTCAGAGTGCCTATGTCTACGGAAATACTGCTCCAGTGGAAGAATGGCGATCCCGATCCGGCAACTCCGAAAATCAATGAGTATTCCAATCCTGAGCTTACTATTGAGGGCGTTCAGGGCGGTACTGTCATGTACAGCTTTGACGTGTGGAACAAGGCTGTTGAGTGGTGCAGGGAAAACGGAATTAAAATAATGATCGATATTCACAGTGCTGAAACAGCTTCTGCGGGACATCAGATAAGTACATGGTATACTGATAAATTCAGCACGGAGGACTGGCTTGAGGCTCTTTCGTGGGTTGCTGAATATTATAAGGACGATGACACTATCATTGCAATCGATTTGAAAAACGAACCTCACGGAAAGGCAGATGTTCCTGACCAGATGGCAAAATGGGACGATACCACCGATTTAAATAACTGGAAGTACGCTGCTGAACGTGGTGCAGCTGCTGTACTGGAGCAGAATCCTAATCTGCTGATAATGGTTGAGGGCGTAGAGGTCTACCCGAAAGAGGGGTATGACTGGACAGCTCCGGCAATTGACTGGACTACAAATACAACATATTATTACGGTGCATGGTGGGGCGGAAATCTTCGTGGCGTGCGAAAGGATCCCATTGATCTCGGAGAATATCAGAGTCAGCTGGTATATTCTCCCCACGATTACGGCCCTCTTGTTTACGAGCAGACATGGTTTGACAAGGACTTCACCACACAGACGCTTCTTGACGATTACTGGTACGATTCATGGGCGTATATCTCCGAAGAAAATATAGCTCCTATGCTTATGGGCGAATGGGGCGGATTTATCGATGAGGAACACGACAAGGACGGAAAAAATACCAAATGGATGACCTTGCTCCGTGACTATATGATAAAGCAGCGTATTCACCATACATTCTGGTGCTTCAATGAAAATTCCGGAGATACCGGAGGACTGGTTTATGATAATTTCGGCAAGTGGGACGAGGATAAGTATGCCCTTGTGGAAAAGGCTCTGTGGCAGGACGACAGCGGTAAATTCATAAGTCTTGACCATACTATCCCTTTGGGTAAGAGCGGAAACGGAATATCACTTTCTGACTATTATTCCGGAACAACAACGCCTACCACTCCGGCAGCAGGAATTTCAGGCGACGCCAATGATGATAAAGCTGTGGACATTTTTGACTCAATTGCAGTCAGAAAATATCTTGCTGACAGCACATATACAATAAATACGGATAATGCTGACATGACAGGTGACGGCAAGGTTAATTCAGCAGACCTTGTTAAGCTTCATGTCTTCCTGCTTCAGAGATAATACTAATTCCACATCAACCTGCTGAAAAATTTGTCCGCTATCGTTCCGT
>JAEDLA010000057.1 GCA_016295545.1 Oscillospiraceae bacterium
GAACACCGTTTCTGTAGCAGTGCTGCTGACGAACCTTGTTCATGAACTTTTCAAGCATCTCAACAGCGATTGAGTCTACTCTGTCGTCATTGTTGCCATATTTCGGGAATTCGCCCTCGATCTCATAATCAACAGCAACATTCTTTGCAACGCCGACAACCTTCTTCTCAACAACAAGCTCGCCGTCAACAACTTTTCTTACATTCTTTGTGATCTCGATATCCTTGCGGATAACCTTGACCTTAGCATACTTGATAGCTGAAAGTGAGTCAGCAACAACTGAAAGTCCAGCAACACCAGTAGCGAAGTAACGCTTAACTTCTCTGTCATGGAGAGCCATCTGGAGGCTTTCGTAGCAGTACTTATCGTGCATATAGTGAATGCAGTTAAGTGTATCAACATAAAGACCGGCAAGCCATGTCATCATGTCATCATATCTTGACATTACCTCATTATAGTCAAGGTACTCACCCTCAAACGGACGGTACTTAGGACCAACTTGAATACCGGTCTTTTCATCAACACCGCCGTTGATAGCGTAAAGGAGACACTTAGCAAGGTTAGCTCTTGCACCGAAGAACTGCATTTCCTTGCCGACTCTCATAGAGGATACGCAGCAAGCGATAGCATAGTCATCACCGTGAGTAACACGCATGAGGTCGTCGTTCTCGTACTGAATAGATGAAGTCTTGATAGAAACTGCAGCAGCATACTCCTTGAATCCTCTTGGCAGTCTCTGTGACCAGAGAACAGTAAGGTTAGGCTCAGGTGAAGTGCCGAGATTCTCAAGAGTGTGGAGGTAACGGAAGCTATTCTTTGTAACCATGTGTCTGCCGTCGATACCTACACCGGCAAGTGACTCAGTAACCCACTGGGGATCACCGGAGAAGAGCTGATTGTACTCAGGAGTTCTTGCGAAACGAACAAGACGGAGCTTCATGATGAAGTGGTCGATAATTTCCTGAGCCTCGTCCTCTGTAAGGATTCCCTTCTTCATATCACGCTCGAAGTAGATATCAAGGAAAGTGGATGTACGTCCGAGGGACATAGCAGCACCATTCTGATCCTTAACAGCACCGAGATAGCCAAAGTAAACAGCCTGAACAGCTTCCTTAGCTGTAGTAGCCGGCTTGGAAATATCGCAGCCATAGATCTCAGCCATTTTCTTAAGGTTTTCAAGAGCACGGATCTGGTCAGCGATTTCCTCACGGGCACGGATTTTCTCCTCAGTCATAGGACGAGTGTAGAAATCCTTCTGAGCCTGCTTATCCTTGATAAGGAAGTCAACGCCGTAGAGAGCAACACGTCTGTAGTCACCGATAATACGACCTCTGCCGTAAGCGTCAGGAAGTCCTGTAAGGATCTTATTTGATCTTGCTGCTCTCATTTCGGGAGTATAAACATCGAAAACGCCCTGGTTGTGAGTTTTGCGGTATTCACTGAAGATGTGCTTGATCTCGTCGTCTACCTCGTAGCCGTTGTCAGAGCAAGCCTTTTCAGCCATATTAAGACCGCCGTAGGGCATAAGAGCACGCTTGAAAGGCTTATCAGTCTGGAGACCGACAATCTGTTCAAGGTCCTTGTCAATATAGCCTGCGCCATGAGAAACAAGCGAAGAAACGACCTTGGTATCCATATCAAGAACACCGCCAGCCTCTCTTTCCTGCTTCATGAGGTCGAGCACCTGATTCCAGAGCTTCTTTGTAGCCTCACTGGGATCAGCAAGGAATGAGGAATCGCCGTCATAAGGTGTGTAGTTTTTCTGGATGAAGTCACGGACATCAATGCGTTCACACCAGTTGCCTGTTGTGAAGCCTTCCCATGCCTGCGGTAAATTTTTTTCCATTTTATAGATCTCTCCTTTGCCATATAAGCAATATAACAAATATTATTGTCTAAAAATATAATAGCACATCAGAAAGGATTTGTCAAATCCAAGTTTTTCACAAGAAACAGGAAATTTATATTCATTAATCTAACTTTTTGTTATAGTTCACAAAAAACTCGTCCAAAATTCTACATGTAAAATTTAAAAAGGGGGATTTTGCGCAATTTTAGGTGTTCATTTTAACTTCAATTCATATAAAAAGTCAATTTCAACAGCACTTTTCAACATTTATATGCACATTGCACAAACCTTTTTGTGCAAAACGCAGATTTTTTTCTTTCACGGAATATTCGGGATTCTGCTGCATATTTCATCTATTCTGATAAAGTATTGCCTCCGGAGGGATATGAATTTATTAAATGTTCTCTCCGTCCTTGCTGTTCTGATTTTTATTTTCAGGCTGAGCCGTCTTTTTACCTCTGCGTTTCCTTTTAGGGACAGTTTTTTCAGGTTTTTCCGGCTTTTTCGGAGGTTCAGGCAGCGCTATGCCGCATTTTTCCTCACGCTTTTCAAGAGACTCGTGATACAGCTTGTAAACTGTCGCAAGCGTCGGTACTCCAAGAAGCATTCCTGCAATTCCGAACAGTCCGCCGCCTACAGTAACTGCGGCAAGAACCCATATTCCCGGAAGTCCCACAGATGAACCAACAACTTTCGGGTAGATAAGATTCCCCTCAATCTGCTGGAGAATTATAAGAAAGACGATAAACCACAGTGCCTTTATCGGACTTTCCGTACAAATCATAAATGCACCAACAGCTGCGCCGATATATGCTCCAACGATTGGAATAAGCGCCGTAACGCCGATAACTGCGCCGGTCATGGCGGCATAAGGGAACCCCAGAATTGTCATGCCAATCATACAAAGGCTGCCCAGAATTATTGCCTCCACAAACTGTCCAACGAAGAAATTCTTAAAGGTATCGTTAGCCGTGCGGAAAACTTTCGAAACAAGCCTATTTGTCTTTTCATTGAGGAAAGCATTCTTTGTCCTACGGATATCCGCCATTATTTTATCCTTGCGTGCAAGGAGATATATTGCAAAAATCAGGGCAATGACAAAATTTGTGACAGACATGGTAAAAGCTCCGATAACCGAAGCAATCCCGGTAAATATGACCTCCACGCCTGAACCTACTCTGTTAAGAATCTTGCTTGTAAAATCATTCCAGTCAAAGTTAGAAAGCTCATTGAGATTAATATTAAATGTATCGATAAGCTGATCGTAAATGTCAGGGAACTCCTTTGACATACGCAGAATCCAGTTTTTTACCATAAGGGCGACCTGTGGAATCTCGGAGGTAATCAGCTTTACCGCTGTGACAAGCTCAGGAATAACGATTTTCAGAATCAGTGCAATAATGGAAGTTACCACGGCAAAGGAAATAACCATACACACCGGACGGCGGCTGTAGGCAGCAAACCCGGTAGTCTGCTTAGGAAAGTAATATTTTTCGCAGTATGAGAGAAAAATATTAAACACATACGCTATAGCACAGCCTACAAAAAGCGGTGAAAGTGCTGACAGCAGAACTTTAATTGCAAGTGCAATAGCAGAAAAATTCTTTACTATCAGGCATATTCCAATAATAATAACCGCTATAATCAGGTATTTCTTCAGTTCTTTCTTTTCCATAAATCTACGGACAGAATCCGTTCCCTCCTTTGAAGCACGAAACAGTTCAGTTTATACACATTAATTATACAATATCATAAGCCCTGTGTCACTACTTTTAAATGTTAATTTTGTGTGAACAAACAGTGTATTGACCTGTACTGTTTCCCATGATATAATTATAGAGAACTATTTTGTTACGGAAACCAGTTTTACTTGTACGCAGTGTTTAAGTGGAGCTGTCTTCTTAGCCTCTTTCCAAAAGACAATGTTTTCTTGAACCTTTTCTCATTGGTATATACCCCTTTATGGGGTATATACCAATGAGACGTGGGATTCCAAAGGGACAATGTCCCTTTGGCAGGGGGTGAGGGGGACAGCGTCCCCCTCAATCAACCGCCGAACAAATAAAATTGATTTCCGTGACAGAACAGGCTCTCAAAACAAATCGAAAGGACGGCGGAGCTTTCTCCGCAAAGCTTATGAACAGCTCTAACGAATTTTTAAGGGAAAAGCTCTATACAGTGGGGAGAGTTACCGTTGACGGCAGCTTTCATACACAGAATGCCGATGAGGAATTTTTCCGGTTCTTCGGCAATGATGTTATCTATTCCATTAAAAGAACTGTTGACGAGGAGGACTTTCCCCGACTTGAAGCAGCCCTGAATGCCGCTAAATCGGGAAACACCGTTAAGACAGCTGTGCGCATGACGGGAGTTGACGGTTCGCCGAGATGGATTCTTGCTTCTGTCAGAAAGCTGCGCAATGCAGGGCATGAACCGCTGTACAGCGTTACTCTCAGCGATATCTTCTCTCTTGAAGCACTTGCCTACAGCAGAGAGCAGAAAGCTGCCGAATACCGCCACATTCTCAGTCTTTCCGGCGACCTTGCCTTTGAATACAGCTTTGAAACACGTTTTATCCGCATTTATATGTTCGACAGCTTTCGTGAGCTTATTCTCGTCAGTCAGAACCTGCGTGAATGGCAGGAAGAAGCCCTGAACTCCGGCTATATTCCGGCTCGTTTCACAGACAATTTCAACAGGCTCTGTGATGACATTGAGAACGGTGTTTACCGGTTCAGCCACGAATTTGAGTCAAGCCTGCTGACCGCCGGAAAAGCAAAGGAAACAAGCCTTTTCAGGGGAATTACAAGATATGACGATCCGGAACACCGCAAGGTCACGGGAATCATTTCCATAGTCAGCTCACGGCAGAAAACAAAGGAAATCAACCTGACTATCGAGACTAACAGGGACTCTATTTCTGAGCTTTACAACAAAAACGCTGTCACTGAATATGCCCGGAATCTGCTTGCCTCCAAACCCTCTCACAATGTCAGCCTTATCATTCTGGACATCGACAATTTTACTCATGTCAACAATACCTACGGTCATCTTTTCGGCGATGAAGTCATATACACTATTGCACACATTATTAAAAATGAGATCGGCGAACGTGGTGTTGCCGGACGAATCGGCGGAGGAAATTACCTTATAGTCGTTGAAGATACCCATGACGAAACAGACCTCCGTGCAATTCTGCGTGCTGTCAGAACAAAAACAGAGTATGCCTTTAACGGACGTTTCGAGAATTTTGTTCTGACCTGCTCAATGGGAATATCCACCTATCCCATTGACAGCGAGAGCTTTGATGAGCTTTTCATGCAGGCGGACAAGGCTCTCTACATCGCTAAGGAAAAAGGCAGAAACAGGTATGTTATCTATGATGTCAACAAGCATGGTCCTGTGGAAAAGGATATTGAGCATAAAATCGCTTTTATCAGCAGCAGCAAGGACTCCTCTGCAAAACTGGGATTTTTAGGCGACCTTGCTGATATGCTTGTATCGGGAAAAATTCCTGATATTTCCGTGCTGCTTGAACAGGTTCGTTCTGTTTTTGCCATTGATGATATCTGCATCTTTGCCGGAAACGACATGAATCTTCTTCTCAGCTGCGGCAATGCTGCCTGCCGAAATGCGGCTTATATCCTGAAAAACGGCTACACAGAGCGTTTCTCAGGAGACGGAGTATTCACTATCGATAATGTAAACGAGCTTGAGGGCAGGGACGACAACGCCTTTGAACAGCTTACGGCTCAGAATATAGGCGGTGCAGTGCAGTATCTTATCACAGAAAACAATATGGTCAAGGGACTTATTTCATTCTGCTACATCAGCCGGTTCAAGAAATGGGCAGTCAATGATGTGGACTACCTGACAGTTATCGGCAGAACAATTTCGGCTATTCTGAAAAAGCATTCATATATTGTGTAGGATAAAATGTAAACATTTTGTGAATTTTCAGGCTTATTCAACTCTTTTTCGTTGAATGAGCCTGTTTTTATGCCCTCTTACAGAGAGATACTGCGGAATCTCTCGGAACGGAGGTATTTTATGATTATTTATGCAAAGGGAAAAAATATTCCCACATTCCCTTTCAGCAGGCTTCTTACCAAAGGAGAGAAGCTTTCGGACACTGTCACATTTGTCCTTGACAGATACCATAACGGCATTGACCTATCAGACTGCTCCTTTCTGATAAGAGGAGTAAACAGTCAGGCGCAGGAAGCTCAGCAGGCTCTGCTGCCGAAGGTGCAGAATGAAAAAATCCACCTCAGCTGGAATATTTCAGAATACTTTACAGCTGCAGACGGCAGGCTTGAGCTTGAAATCAGAGCTTCAAAAACGGCTGATGATAAGGCTCAGCAGGAGGAAGTCATTGTGAAATATACAATGGCTCCAGTTTTCGTGAAACCCTCACCAAACGGCGAAAATCAGGCACTTCCCGATACTGCGGAACAAGCTGTCACGGAGATTGCTGCGGCGGCTGCGGCAGGACTGGAATCTATCCGTGCAGAGGTCATCTCGCTGAATCTTGACGAGGTTGACAAACGGCTCAGCGAAATGGACGCAAAAATTGATATATTTCTTGCACGTCCGGAGGTTATCCCCGTAACAAAGAGCGAATACAGCACCATTACACACAAGCCCGACGCACTTTATGTCATAGTGGAGGATTGATAAAATGACAGGAACAGGAACACAGAACGATCCCTATATCGTTTATACATGGATAGAATTTTCAAATGCAATTATAACACCTGACGTTTATGTAAAGCTCGGAGCTGATATTGACCTTAACGAAGGCACAGAAATAATTCAGGAATATCTGAGGAATTCCCAGTCCATTTTTACTATCAGGTGCAAGGCAATAGACGGCGACGGTCACAGGCTCTCCAACATTTACAACTCCCAGTCCGGTCAGAACGGCTCATATATTTTTGAAGCAGCTTATCTTTCACCGGGATTTGAAATAAAAAATCTTATCTTTGACAATATGATTCTCAGAGGATACAGAGTTATG
Organism: Oscillospiraceae bacterium; assembly: GCA_016295545.1. Taxonomy (GTDB): domain Bacteria; phylum Bacillota; class Clostridia; order Oscillospirales; family Ruminococcaceae; genus Ruminococcus. Next base: position 6,870 of record JAEDLA010000057.1, read on the forward strand.
CTGTTTCACGGCACAGTCCCCAGTCCGGGAATGTACCTTACCAACTGCGTATTTGCAGGCAGACTGGAGCAGACAGGAGATTATAACGGCTCCGGCAATTCAATATATTCATTTTTTTCCGATGAATCCACCTATATAAGATTTGACCGCTGCACCTTTTCCCTTGAAGCTTTCATGAAAGAAGTATATCCCCTTTTTGGTGCTCATGAAATAGTTGCCAACTCGCAGATAAAGCTTTCCCTTACCTGCCGCCGGCAGAGGACAGAGCTTCTTCAGAACGGAGCTATGCTGCAGAATGCCGTTATGACCAATTCGTATATGACTGCGGAGATAAAGTCGGAAGCTTCCGCCGCTGACAGCAATTTCCTTTTCAGCTACGGCACTTTTTTCAGCACATTTTATTTTACTGCCGGATTTTCCAATATATCCAATGTTTCCATAAACGGCGGCTTTGCCAATACCTGCTTTTATGATGCGGAAAGGGCAGGTGAAACTGCAATAACCAACAATGCCTCAAACAGCTCCTACTGCCATGCTCTGACAACGGCTCAGTGCAAGGACGCCGACTATCTCCGTTCTATAGGCTATGCCTGTGAGGGAGGTAATTAAATGGAAGAATACATTCAGACCATTATATCCGGCCGCTGCGGCGGCTATCCCTGCATTGCCGAACTGCCTGAATATCCGGCTGTTATGATATCCCCCTGTCCTGTACTGCTGCAGACAGCGGCAGAGGATAATTTCCCTGAAATAGCTGTTCTGCCGGATATTCCCTCTCCTATGAAGCAGCCTTATCCCGTTCTGCTGCAAAGATGTCTCGGAGACAGCATCAACAGCGGTTATCCCGTCATAATGCAGCTGGAAAACGTAAAAACAGACTTTCACTCCGATATACGCTTCGGCAGCAAAAAAGTCACGGAGCTTTATTACAGAGGACGAAAAATCTACTCTGCTTTCTGCAATGAAAAGCCTGTGTATTATATCACATACTATGTCTGACTAAAGGCAATACCGCACAAAGATTGTACGTCAGATACGCAGTCAGATTTTTCGTCAGATGAAACAAAAAGCGCATTGAATACTTTGTGTATTCACGAGCATTTTTATGAAATATGGCGGAAAATATGCAAGTATATGACGTGCAAAGCCGCCTGGCGCTCTTTGTGCGGTGTTGCCTAAAGTTCATCTCTGAAAACTACGGTTTTACAGGTAACCTAAATTTTTCTTTTACCTGAAAATAGTCCTTTACATTTGTCGTTTTATGTGATATAATAGTCATAATGATATGGTGCAGACAGATATATAATAACTGTACCTTTATACTAATTCCACATCAACCTGCTGAAAAATTTGTCCGCTATCGTTCCGTCA
>JAEDLA010000058.1 GCA_016295545.1 Oscillospiraceae bacterium
GATGTCACGAAGTGACAGAGGGTACGGGCGACCGTTGGGAGCAGCGTCCCCCTAAGAATCAGTAAAGCGAGCGAAGCTACGCTTTACGGACACTTCAGAATTACTTCCCTCGGCTTGCCCGACAAAGTAATATCAATGTGCACTTTTTCTGTACCGAGCCAGTTTTTGCTATTATCAAGAAGCACCTTTTCACGTTTAACAAGAACCCCTTACTCCCTGAAAACATAACCCTGCCGCACAAAAATGAACAGCAGGGCATGGAATTTTACTATTATTAAAGGCAGATTACTTGTTCATGCCGCAGCACTTCTTGTACTTCTTACCGCTTCCGCATGGACAGGGATCATTATCGCCGATTTTCTTTGAGCGTGCTTCTTCGGTAAAGCTGCCGTCACCTGAACCAGCATTGGGAGCGTCAGGCTTCTGAACCTGTTCACGCTGAGGCATAGCATTTTTCTGGAGCTTGACTGTAAGGAGCATACGTACTGTGTCCTCACGGATAGAGTCAACCATAGCGTCAAACATTTCAAATCCTTCGTATCTGTACTCGATAACAGGATTCTTCTGACCGAATGCACGGAGACCGATACCCTTTTTAAGCTCGTCCATATCATCAATGTGAGCCATCCACTTGGTATCAACGACCTTGAGGAGTATAACACGCTCAAGCTCACGGATAATTGTTGAGCCGTATTCGTCCTCCTTAGCCTGATAAATTTCCTTAGCCTTATTGGTAAGAGCTTCGATAATATCATTTTTGGTAACGGATTCAAGCTCATCTTCCTCAAAGGTAAGGTCCTCAGGACCAATAAGCCAGCCGAGGAAATAATCCTTCAGACCGATAATATTCCAGTCGTCCTTTATGTCATCATCAATGAGATAGTTATTGACAGTAGTCTTAACAAGCTCCTCCATCATATTCATGATGCTTTCGTGGAGGTCTTCGCCGTCAAGAACCTGTGAACGCTGCTTGTAAATGATCTCACGCTGAGTATTCATTACATCGTCATAATTGAGTACATTCTTTCTTATGCTGAAGTTTCTGCCCTCAACCTTTTTCTGTGAGGATTCTATGATTCTTGTAAGCAGTTTGCTTTCGATAGGCATAGTTTCTTCAACATTAAGTGTTTTCATCATGTTTTCAAGACGTTCACCTGCGAAAATTCTCATAAGGTCGTCCTCAACAGAGAGGAAGAAGCAGCTTTCGCCCTCGTCACCCTGACGTCCGGAACGACCACGAAGCTGATTGTCGATACGTCTTGATTCGTGACGCTCAGTACCGAGAATGTAAAGACCGCCGGCTTCCTTGACTGCAACAGCCTTTTCCTTAACTTCGGCATTGAACTTGTCGTAAAGCTCACGGTAAACCTTTCTTGCTTCAAGTACCTCCTGATTATCAGTATCAGCATAGCCGATAGCTTCGGTGATGATCTCCTCAGGAATTTCTCTTTTGCGCATTTCAGCCTTGGCAAGGAACTCTGCATTACCGCCCAGCATAATATCGGTACCACGTCCTGCCATGTTGGTAGCAATGGTTACAGCACCGAATTTACCAGCCTGTGCAACGATTTCAGCTTCCTTGGCGTGATGCTTTGCGTTGAGCACCTCATGCTTGATGCCCTTTCTTTTGAGCATAGCAGAGAGAAGCTCGGATTTCTCAATTGAAATAGTACCTACAAGGATAGGCTGACCTTTCTGGTTACACTCAACAATTTTATCGATAATAGCGAGATATTTGCCCTTTTCAGTGCTGTAAACCTGGTCGTTATGGTCTATACGGATAACCGGCTTGTTTGTGGGAATGGAAATAACGTCCAGCTTGTAAATTTCCTTAAATTCGTCCTCTTCGGTCATAGCAGTACCGGTCATACCGGAAAGCTTTGTATAAAGACGGAAGAAATTCTGGAAGGTGATTGTAGCGAGAGTTTTAGATTCTCTTGCGATCTTAACGCCCTCCTTAGCCTCAATAGCCTGGTGGAGACCGTCATTGAAGCGTCGTCCCTGCATAAGACGTCCGGTGAACTCATCAACGATAATAACTTCGCCGTCCTTGACAACGTAGTCAATGTCGTTTTTCATAACGCCGTTAGCCTTGATAGCCTGATTGATGTGGTGGAGAAGCGTCATATTATCGGGATCCATAAGGTTCTCAATATTGAATGCTTCTTCAGCCTTTTTAACACCTCTCTGAGTAATTGTAGCTGTTTTAGCCTTTTCATCTATGATATAGTCAGCGGTATCATTTATCTCGTCCTGATCCTCCTTGTCGTCAATTTCAACAACGGTGGTAGGAGTAAGAGTTTTAGCGAATCTGTCAACGATAGAATAAAGCTCAGTGGATTTGTCGCCACGTCCTGAAATAATAAGGGGAGTACGGGCTTCATCAATAAGGATAGAGTCCACCTCATCGACAATGGCAAAGTTAGGAGCACGCTGAACACGCTCCTCCTTATGAATGACCATGTTGTCACGGAGGTAGTCGAAGCCAAGCTCGTTGTTAGTGCCGTATGTAACATCACAGTTATAGGCAGCACGTCTCTGGTCGTTATTCAGACCGTGCAGGATACAGCCGACTGTAAGACCGAGAAATCTCAGAACCTTGCCCATTTCCTCAGCCTGAGTCTTTGCAAGATAGTCGTTTACCGTTACAACGTGAACGCCCTTGCCGGAGAGAGCATTGAGATATGAGGCAACGCAGGCAACAAGGGTTTTACCTTCACCTGTTTTCATTTCAGCGATACGTCCCTGATGAAGAACGATAGCACCGATTATCTGAACGGGATAAGGCTTTTTTCCGAGAACTCTGTCAGCCGCTTCTCTGACAGTTGCGAGAGCTTCCGGGAGAATAGTGTCGAGAGTTTCGCCTATTTCAAGTCTGTCCTTGAATTCCTGAGTTTTAGCTTTAAGCTCAGCATCGGAAAGCTGCTGATACTCCTCGTCCAGAGCAAGAACTTTATTCTTAATAGGTTCGATACGAGCAAGTTCCTTAGAGCTGTACGAGCCGAAGATTCTGTTAATAAAACCCATTTGTTTACCGCCTTTTAGAGTATTTTGGTTCAGTACCAATATTGATTATATGTATACATATTAATATTTTACCTCAATTCTGATATTTTGTCAATACCTGAAATGCAAATAAAAAATATTTATTACTTCGGCAATTAAATATCGATAATTACTTCGTCATATCGATAATTATTTCGTCGGGCAAGCCGAGGGAAGTAATGCTGGAGTGTCCGTAAATCATCGCTTCGCTTGATTTACTGCTTTGTCAGGGGGGCTCTGCCCCCCTCTTACACCCCCTGCCAAAGGGTTTATACCCTTTGGAATCCCAATCCTGCGGCTTCGCCGTTTTTTATAGATATTTTATTGCCGCATTAATCAAGGATAAAATCAGGAATATCTGCCGGCTTGTCTGCAATGAAATCTGCTCCGGCATTGGAAAGCTCCTGAACAGAGCGGAATCCCCATGAGCAGCCGATTGAGGAAATACCTGCGTTTTTAGCAGTAAGTATATCCACATTGCTATCACCTATCATAAAGACCTGATTGCTGCCATCGGGAAGCTCCTTTAAGATGTCGAATATTATCTGCGGATCAGGCTTTTTCGGACGTTCTGAGCAGCCGCCCAGAATTTTTACAAAACTGATTTCCGGAAGAAGCGTCCGGATTATTTTTTCAGCAGGCTCATGGGGCTTATTGGTTGCTGCTGCGATTTTAACTCCGGAGCTGCTGAGCTTTTCCATAGCTTCCCTGATACCGGGATAAAGCTGAGTTTTGTCCAGATAGTGGACGCTGTAATACTCGGTAAAAAGGGCAAGAAGCTCATTTGCCATGTCCTTTTTATCCTCGGGCAGGGCACGGTAACATAGCTTCTGTACTCCGTTTCCCACAAAAAGCTTGTAGCTTTCGTAGGGGTGCTCCGGAAATCCAAGCTGTCTCAGTCCGTAATTTGTTGCATCAGAAAGGTCGGCGATAGTATCGGCGATAGTACCGTCAAGGTCAAAAATTGCTGTTATCATGGGTATTCCTCCTGGATTCAGATATAATCGGTAATTTAAGGAACTAAATCCTTGTTGCAAGAAGCTCCGAGTACTGACGGCGGAACTGTTCAAAGGTTCCGTTGTCAAGAGCTTCTCTGATACGCTCAGTAAGAGTATTGTAGAAGTAAAGGTTGTGGGTAACGGCAAGACGTCCTGAGAGCTGTTCCTTAGCCTTGAAAAGATGCCTGATATACGCACGGGAGAAGTTACGGCAGGTGGGGCAGTCACATTCCTCATCAATGGGACGTGTATCGGTCTCGTAGCATTTATTGCCGAGATGCATAATTCCTTTCCACGTAAAAACGGTAGCATGACGAGCGTTTCTGCTTGGCATCACGCAGTCGAACATATCGATTCCACGAGCAACAGCTTCAATAATATTTGAGGGAGTACCTACGCCCATGAGATAACGAGGCTTATTTACCGGCATAAATGGCTCAACAACGTCTATTATACGATACATCTCCTCAGTGGGCTCACCTACAGCCAGTCCGCCGATAGCATAGCCGTCAAGGTCAAGCTGAGCAATATCCTCCATGTGCTTTATGCGGAGGTCGTCATAGGTGGAACCCTGATTGATGCCGAAAAGCATCTGTTTTTTATTAATAGTATCAGGCAGACTGTTGAGACGGTTCATTTCCTCCTTGCAGCGGTACAGCCAGCGGGTAGTACGTTCAATAGAACGCTGGGCATAGTCATGGGTAGAGGGATTTTCAACGCATTCATCAAAAGCCATTGCAATAGTTGAGCCGAGATTTGACTGTATCTGCATACTTTCCTCAGGTCCCATGAAAATGCGCCTGCCGTCGATATGGGAGGCAAAGTAAACGCCCTCCTCTTTGATTTTTCGCAGCTTTGCAAGGGAAAAGACCTGAAATCCGCCGCTGTCGGTAAGAATAGGCTTGTCCCAGTTCATGAATTTATGCAGACCGCCCATTTCCTTAATGACCTTGTCTCCGGGACGGAGGTGCAGATGATAGGTATTGCACAGCTCCACCTGAGTTTTCAGTTCCTGCAGGTCTACAGAGGAAATGCCGCCTTTTATAGCAGCAGCAGTTCCGACATTCATGAAGCAGGGAGTCTGAAATGTTCCGTGAACCGTTTCAAACTGACCACGCCTTGCTTTATTTTCAGTTTTTAGTAATGTATACATAAATACTCCTTTTCATATTCACACAGTCATTTATATATGTGCAGCATTATTTAAGTAATTCTTTCCCTTAATCTTTCCCAATGAACAATGTGCTTTTGATTTTTTCCTCATCTGCATATCCCCCCTTTATGGGGGGATATGCAGATGAGACGTGGGATTCCAAAGGGACAATGTCCCTTTGGCAGGGGATTTTAAGGGGACGGAGTCCCCTTAATAAGTGCCGCACAACTAAAAAAGACCGTCGTGCTTTTATAAAATCAGCATGGCGTCGCCGAAGCTGAAAAATCTGTATTTTTCCTGAACAGCGGTTTTATATGCGTTCATTGTGTTGTCATAGCCCATAAATGCTGAAACAAGCATTATCAGAGTGCTTTCCGGCAGATGAAAATTAGTTATAAGACCGTCAATGCACTTGAATTTATAGCCGGGATATATGAAAATATCGGTGTAGCCTTCGTGCTCCTCAATTTTGTCATAGAATGAAGCAACGCTTTCAAGAGTACGGCATGAGGTTGTGCCTACAGCAATAACACGTCCTCCGTTTTTCTTTGTCTCGTTGATAAGGGCGGCAGTTTCCTGCGGCATAAAGTAGTGTTCGCTGTGCATTTTATGGTCAAGGACATTTTCCTCCTTGACCGGACGGAATGTACCCAGTCCGACATGAAGCGTAACGAAAGCTGTTCTGATACCTCTGCTTCTCAGCTCGTCAAGCATTTCGGGAGTGAAATGAAGTCCGGCAGTAGGCGCTGCAGCTGAGCCAAGCTCTCTGGAATAGACGGTCTGATAGCGTTCATTGTCCTCTAATTTTTTTGTTATATACGGAGGAAGGGGCATTTGTCCAACGTCCTCAAGAGCGGTAAAGAAATTTCCCTCGCAGCTGAACTGTACAATGCGGTTGCCGTCCTCCTTTACCTCGACCACTTTTGCAGTAAGCCTGCCGCCGCCAAAGGAGAACTCTGTTCCGACCTTAGCCTTTTTTCCCGGACGGCAGATTATCTCCCAGAGCTTGTCTCCCTTTTGTTCAAGGAGCAGAAACTCGATAAAAGTGCCGTTGCTTACCTTTTCGCCGTAAAGACGGGCGGGGATAACTCTTGAATCGTTCATTACCAGCAAATCACCCTCTTTAAGCTTTTCGCATAAATTATAAAAGTGACTGTGGGATATTTCTCCGGTTGTCCGGTCAACGCACATCATACGTGAAGCGTTTCTCGGCTCAACGGGTGTCTGTGCAATAAGCTCCTCAGGAAGCTCATAGAAAAAGTCGGATTTTTTTAAAATTGCCAATTAATATTCCTCCTGTAATGAATAGCTGCCCGCCGGAAAATTTATCAAAATGCAAAAAAAATTGCAAAAGTTATTGACAGCTTAAAAGAAAAATGATATTATATTAAATAAGGTAGAGGTGCGGCTGAGATAAGTACCTGCTGTCGGGAAAACCATTCCAATGGACTGCAGCGAAAGGTGATGCCGCCGAAGAGCAGTTTCCGGTAAATTCTGCTCTGGTCATTTGTTTAAGAGACATCTGACTGTCATCATACATTGATGAAGAGCTATCGGCATTCAGTCTTACTGATATGTCAATATTTCTATTATAACGTATGATGAGCCGGTTTGCAACCGGTTTTCTTATTTTTTAATATATTAATTAAGGAGAAGTTTTTATGAGAAAGTATAATGTCGGTATTATCGGAGCAACGGGCATGGTCGGACAGCGCTTTGCTATCCTCCTTGAAAATCACCCATGGTTTGAGGTTAAGCTCCTTGCAGCTTCACCAAGATCAGCAGGAAAAACTTATGAGGAAGCTGCCGGCAGCAGATGGAAAATGCAGTCTCCTATGCCTGAATCCATGAAGAATATGAAGCTCCTTGATGCTGTTGCAGATGTTGAGAAGATTGCTTCAGAGGTGGATTTCTGCTTCTGTGCCGTTGATATGAAAAAAGATGAGATAAAGGCTCTTGAAGAAAAGTACGCTAAGGCTGAGTGCCCTATCGTTTCAAATAATTCAGCTCACAGATTTACTCCCGATGTGCCTATGGTAGTGCCGGAGATCAATCCTGAGCATATTGAAATAATTGAGGCTCAGCGCAAAAGACTGGGTACAAAGAAAGGCTTTATTGCTGTCAAGTCAAACTGCTCCATTCAGAGCTATGTTCCTGCCCTTGAACCGCTGAGAAAGTTCGGCATCACAAAGGTGCTTGCCTGCACATATCAGGCAATCTCAGGTGCAGGAAAGAACTTTGAGACATGGCCTGAAATGGTGGATAACCTTATCCCATACATCGGAGGAGAGGAAGAAAAGTCCGAACAGGAGCCGCTCAAGGTATGGGGTAAAATTGAGGGAGACAAAATCGTCAGTGCTTCATCACCTCAGATAACAACACAGTGCCTGAGAGTGCCCGTTTCTGACGGACATACGGCAGCTGTATTCGTATCCTTTGAGAATAAGCCCTCAAAGGAGGAGATACTTAAGCTCTGGGCTGATTTCAAGGGCGTTCCGCAGGAGCTTGAACTGCCCTCAGCACCCAAGCAGTTCATTCATTATTTTGAGGAGAATGACCGTCCTCAGGCTAAGCTTGACAGAAATCTTGAAAACGGAATGGCTGTTTCTACAGGCAGACTTCGTGAGGATTCACAGTATGACTATAAGTTTGTGTGCCTTTCACATAACACGTTAAGAGGAGCTGCCGGCGGCGGAGTTCTTCTTGCAGAGCTTCTTGCTGCAAAGGGATATTTTGACTGAGAAATAAGCACTGCTGAAGCAAGATAATATGAATATGGCAATATAATATCCATAAATATCGGCGAAGCCGCAGGAGTGGGATTCCAAAGGGTATAAACCCTTTGGCAGGGGGTGAACGAGGGGGACGGCGTCCCCCTAACAAAGTAGTAAATCAAGCGCAGCGATGATTTACGGACGCTACAGCATTACTTCCCTCGGCTTGACCGACAAATTAATTATCGATATTTAATCGCCGAAATAATAACATTAACGCCTGTCTGATTCAGGCAAAAAATTCTGAAAGGGGTATTTATAATGAAAA
>JAEDLA010000059.1 GCA_016295545.1 Oscillospiraceae bacterium
TTTTCCGTCTGCTCCGGAAATATTCATTCTTATCCAGTTATAGCCCTTCATTTCGACCTTATGCTGACGTGAGTGAAGCGTATTGTCCTCCACTGTTTCTACTGTCACCCAGCCCTCCTCCGGATAAGCGCCGCCTTCAGCTGCGTTCACCTCGATTGTATAGTCCGTAGGCATACTGCTTGATGAACCGCCGTTTACTACTGTGTAATCATATTGACCGGTGGTATTATACCATACTGCAATGACCTCCTGCCGCTGCTCCTCTGGAACATCTGAAAGGTCATACGCAAGATAGTCCGGCGCTGTTCCGAACCAGAATGAATAGTAATAATCATCATTGGCAGCTCCTGCTGTATGTGGACTGCTTGCCGAATATGCCGGACAGTTTCTGCTTATTACCACATTGGGATTCACCTCAGCCGATACAGGTATATTTACTGAAGCTGCTGCAATTACTGCTGATACAGCGGCTGTTATTGTTTTCTTAATTCTTTTCATTTTCTTTTCTCCTCTTTCCTGAAATATATGATAATGCTCCGTAAATCAGCAATACTGCGGCAGATACACAGCTTACAGCAATACCTGTTTTCAGGTATTTATCAGTATATTCAAAGGTTATCTCATGGTCACCTGCCGGCACTCTTACTGCGCAAAGTCCGCCAAAAACTTTTTCAATTTCAGTTTCTGCACCGTCCACATAAGCGGTAAATCCCTTGTCATAGGGCACTGAATAGAACACAAGATTATCCCTGTCAAGCTTTATTTTTGATGTAAAGCCTTTGCTGTCCGGTGTAAACTCATAGGCGGCAGACGCCTTTCTTTCCCTGCAATCCTGCTCATATCGGTAATCCGAAGTATTTTCAAGAATTTTTTCAGGAATTCTCTATCTGTTCGTCATTGAGTACGATTGCTTTAAGCATTATTTTCTGCTTTTCATCAGTTGTAAGCTTTTTTTCCGCCTTGTCAGAGGTCAGCAGCTCCATTGCATTTTCAACATCATCTTTTTCGGTTTCCCTGAAATAATTCTCATTCAGGCAGTAGTCATATGTAAAGCCCATTGGTATGTAATTTTCGTTTTTGTATATTACATAATTCCCCTGAGTATCAGCAAGGTCAAAGCCTTTTCTCTTGTACAAAAGGTCCTCAGATTCATTCTTTGCTCCGTAAACCGATGCATTGAAGTAAAAATCATATTTCACGGACAAAAAGCTGCACAGAGCATAAACAGATGAATCAATATCGAATACCTGAGTTCTTTCAAGACCGGCAAGCTCCAGAAAGTCCACCGTACTTCCTGAAACAAGGCTGTGATACAGATTGATCTGAGGGTAATGCCACATCATCGGAGCATTGTTATTTGAATCATCTGTTACTATTCTGAAATTTTCATCGTCATCTATAACAACAGGCTGCTCAATATTAAACCGTTCAATCTGAACATCAACTGCTGTTCCCAGAAGTGCCATACAGTTTAGAACACTGTATCCGCACAGCACAACAGTACAGAATACACATACCACCTTTCTGAGATTTTTCAGACTGAGAAAAGAGCTCTTTTTCTGATACAGCATTGCTGTAATAAGTACAAGTCCCAGAAATGACAGTGCATACATTATTATGAAATCAGTTGTTAAACAATTGGTGAAGCTGCCTTTTTTGTAAATAAGAAGGAAAATCCCATAGGCAGCGAAAAGAATCATCATGAACCAGTGCAGCTTAATCTCCGTCTTAACATCAGATGTTTCAATGTCGTCAATATATTTTCCGGTCATCATTATCATTATAAGAAGCGGCATATTGAACCAGCGTGCATAGTAGCCGGCATTAAAGGCTGAAAAAATACTGTTAAGCAGAGGTATGCACATCATTATTACGCAGACTGACAGAAGCAGGGAATACCAGCTTTTTTTATTTTTCCTGAATACGCTTATCACACCAATAATGCCAAATATGGGAATATACAATGACACTGATGCCACGTCCATAGGATAACCTGTGAAAAATGCTCCGCTGTTGCAGAATTCCGGAAGAATAAAAACTGACTGGACTATTTTCCATATAACCGGAGCGTCGTAGGCAAGGAGATTGGTATCAAAAATAAGTGATGATGCTCTGGTATTTCCTGAAACTGTTATAAATGACGGCACAAGTATTACCGCTGCTCCGGCAATTCCAATAACTGTTTCAAAAGCAAGCTGTAAAAACAGTCTCAGGTCGAGCTTTATCTGTCTGGTAACTGTTTTTACAATAAAATAAATCAGAAGAAATACACATTCTCCCCACAGGAAATAATAATTTACAATGCCGCTTAAAGCAAGCATTACTGCAAATCCAGCCGGTCTTTTTTCATGGATAAGCTTGTCAAAGCAATAAAGCAGCAGCGGAAACATTGCAATTACATCTGCAAACATAAAAACCATGTTGTATATCTGAAATCCCGAAAATGCATAAAGTATACCGCAAATAAAGGCGGAGCTTTGTTTCTTCACATACTGTTCAGCATACATACAGGAGCTTAATGCGGCAAAAGCAAAAAGAAGTCCGTATATGAAGCCAAGTCCGTAGTAAAGAGCGTGGTCGGAAAAAAGAATTCCAAGAAGTACAACCGGACTTGCAAGTCCGTAGAAAGAATAACTGCCTGTGAAGTTCATACCAAGATCGCTGTACCAGTCCCATAAAGGGATTCCGGTCCGCCACTTTTCCACAAGGTAATGTATAAACGGGATATTCTGATATTCAAAATCTCCTGTCCAGAGGTAAATGCCCTTTGAAGCTACAAGTATGGGCAGTACCCCTATAAGAAATATTACAAACGCTGAAACAAAAACCTTTAATTTCAGAAATCTGATCTTTCCCGAATCATTGAGCCGATTCATTTTCTTCCTCCCTGACGATAATCAAATGTATAAACCTGTTGTCTGCCTCAGCATTTCTGAGGACTTTTTTTACCTTGTCAGCATAGCCTCCGAGATTATCCCTCAGTCTGCCAAAGCTGCATATTTTTATGGAAGTCTCCTCCCTCACATCGGTAAGGCAGTCATAAAGAGCGTCAAGGTTATTGCCGTACCACTCAGGAAAGCTGAGCCGCTGTGCAAAAATTGTGTGAAGCTGATTTTTGTCTGTAATAAGACTGCCGTCAAGCAATATTTCTGTCATAGTCCTATTCCTCCCCGTAAAGCAGTTCAAATGTTTCATAGTGGTCGGCGGTGTAGTAAATCAGTCCGTCATCGGAATAGACAAGGCGTTTTGCACCTCGTCGGTCAGCGCCGAGAGTATCGATATCACACTCATAATACTGTCTGCCCTCTTTTTCAGGGAGCAGCTCCTCATAGTTCCCGAAGCGGCTGCCGCCTATACACTTTCCCGGAGCATAGGGTTCAAGAGAGCCGCCCTGCCACCCCAGCGCCTCCGCTTCCTTTTTTGTTATAAAATTCTGGGGAAGGTGGTCGTAGGTGTAAAGATACAGCGAAACGTCCTCTTTAGTTGTATATGAGCCGTTCACGTCAATAGGAGCTTCTGCCTTTGTATCAGCTTCAGTCTGAACCTGAGTATCGGACTGAGTTTCCGTTTGTTCCTCAGTTTCTTGCTGAGAGGGCCGCACTGCTTCTTCTGTTCCGGATTCATCTTCCTGAACATTTTCCTGTGAAGTCTCTGCAACAGAGGAGGTTATGCTCTCATAAGCGTCGTAAGACGAACATGATGTAACTGAAAATGCTGAAATTGCCGCAATAAGCAAACATAGAAATTTTTTCATAGTAATTATTCCTTTCAATAAAAGTCTATCTGTATAAAGCGTTCTTAACTGTAAAGAAAATCATAAACAGCATAAGCAATATTGTTGCCGGAGCTGAAAGATATACTCCGAAAGCCTTTGCCCCTGAAATCTCCGGACAATTGTTTTCCAGCCTGAAGCTGTCCTTGTGAAGTGAAAGCTCAATAATAAACATTATCACACCGGCAACAGCAATTCCCATAAGGAGAAAACCTATCAGAGTAATAAGTATCACCCAGCCGAAATGGTCAGCCATATATTCCGTGTCCATTGACTGAATCCTCTCAATATCGATTGCTCCCACAGCAATGGACTGGACAGCTCCGATAAAATTCATTACGCAGTGCAGCAGCAGCGAGGGGATAACTGACTTTGTCTTTGAAATAAGAAAGCACGAGAAAAATCCCAGTGCAGCGGTATAAAAGGTCTGCTGGTAATTCATGTGCCATAAACCAAAGGTTATACCAAGCATTATTGCCATTGACCATGCACCGAAGCGTTCAGCATTGCGGTACAGAGCTGCCCTGAACATCAGCTCCTCAAAAAAGGGAGCAAGGATAACCATAGCGAATAAATTCGCAAACCAGCCGAGCGGCGTGTTTTCAGCGGTAAAATCCGCCGGATGAAGCTCAATTCCGGTAATTGCCTGTATAACTATAAAAAACATATTACTGATAATTGACACGGTATAAATTAGTCCGATTATCATGAATATCCAGCGGACTATCCAGCCGGCAGGCATCTGAGGCTTGCAGAAGCATTCTTTCAGCTTCGGACTGCCGCTGTCTTTCCTGCTGAGCAGCCTGAAAACTAACAGCACAAGCGGAACAGCAGCAATATACTGAAGCGAATATCCTACAATATTTTCTATAGCTTTAAAATCCGGCGAATCAGGATTTACAATTTCAGGCAGAATAAATGCCTCTCCCAGTGAAAAAATAATAATCAGTACATAAAAAAGCAGTAAAGTGACCGAATTGATATTTGAAGCCCTTCTGATTGTGCGTTTTAAATTTTTATCCATAAATTCCTCCTGAGTTACATTGATTTATATTAGTATTGTAACACATAATAAGCTTCATTTCAAGAGAAAAAAGATTCAGCATCACAAATCCGGCAGGCAAACGACTGAGATTTTTTCGGAAAAAATAATACTCAGAGACATATCGCATAAAAATATTACACAGCTATTACTTCTTGTAATATTCAGCCGAATTATTATAGGTAAATATGCACATATTTTATATGCAGTTTTTACAAATCGTAAAGAAATCTATTGCATTTTGTATAATAGTGTGGTATCATATAATCACAAGATACAAAGGAGTTGAGCAGTATGAAAAAAATGTTTAATATAAATCTTATAGTAAAAAAGGTTACTTCCTTTATAGTTGCTGTTACAGCTGCAATCGTCTGCACAGCTCCTATGGGAACCTTAGCTGCTGAAGATACAACTCAGCTGGACGAACTTATAAACGAGATGCTTTATCTGGTTAACGAAGCCAGAGAAGAAGCTGGTTTAAAGCCCCTTTATTCAGTTTCTATCCTTAACGACTCAGCTGAGACAAGAGCTGAAGAGTGTGCTGAATATTTCGGTCACTCCCGTACAGATTCCACTTTATTCAATACTGTTCTTGACAGCAACGGTATCCCTTACGGCGTTGCAGGTGAGAACATCGCAGCCGGTTCTTCCACAGCTGAAGCTACTTTCGAGCAGTGGAAAAACTCCCCCTCACACTGGAAAAACATCATGAGCGAAAGCTTCACACATATTGGTGTAGGCGTTGTTTACGCTCCCGACACAGAGTACGGCTGGTACTGGGAACAGATCTTCATCGGTAACGATTCCGAAGTTGAAGGTCAGTACGTTCCTGAAAGAGAAGTTGTAACCCCTACTTGCTGCGGCGACATCGACGGCGACGGCAGCATCACTTCTCTCGATTTCGTTATCCTCGTTAAGTATTTAAAGCATGAAGTTGTTCTTAACGATTTACAGATCAGCAGCGCAGATTGTTTACAGGACGGCGTTATCACAGTTGTTGACGCTATAATCCTCAGAAAATTTTTACTCGGCGAGTATTCTTCCCCTTCTTTTGTACTTTAAGTATAATTTACCAAACGTTTAAAATATACGAATAGTAATAAAATTGGAAAAGATTAACATTCGGAATAATTTACGATTTGTAATAAAAACAAGGAATTACACAGTGGGGTGATTATAATGAAAGCTTATATTTCAATACATAAAGGTGCCGATATTTACAAAAGAGTTTAAATCTGCTGTAGAAAAAGAAATTCTACAGCAGATTTTTTATGCCCAGTTCCATGATAAACAAGAAAAAATTATCGAAAAACGATAAAAAGGTATTGACAAATGATATTTTACGTGTTATACTGTAGTCACACTAAAAATTAAGGAGCTTCTTTTTATGTGGACAAAAACTAAATCACTTTTTCTTTCCCGTTTGCTGACTGCCGCCATGACCGGACTTGTTCTTATTATGTCCTTTTTCGTGCCGGCTATCTCAAAGTGGTATGAGAGCTTTTCCGACGGCTCGGGATTAATTCACGGCAGCATAGTCGTTCCTATGTGCATAACCCTCTATATTTGTGAGGTTTTCGCCCTTGCCGCACTTTATTCCTTACACATACTGCTGAAAAACATCTATCGGGACGAAGTCTTTGTACCAGCAAATACTGCCTGTCTCCGCAAAATTTCATGGTCATGCATTTTTGCAGGCTGCACTCTTTTCATCTTCGGACTCTGGAAAACTATCTTCTTTCTTGCCGCCTTTATGGCTGTTATGTTCGGACTGATTATGCGTGTGCTCAAAAATGTCTTTGAAAAAGCTGTGGAAATAAAGTCCGAAAACGACTTCACCATTTGACGGAGGTGGATTATGCCGATAATTGTCAATCTCGATGTAATGATGGCGAAGCGGAAGATTTCCTCCGGAGATCTTGCCGAAAAGGTAGGCATTACCGCAGCTAACCTGTCTGTACTGAAAACCGGCAAGGCTAAGGCAGTGCGCTTCTCAACTCTGGACAAAATCTGCGAAGTGCTGGAATGTCAGCCGGGAGATATTCTGGAATGGAAAAGTGATGAATAATAAGGAGTAATTGCCATGACTGATTCATCAGAAATATACTACAGCAGCGAAATTCTCACCGATACTCCGGAAGCTTCGCAGGAAAAACAGGTTCCGGAATACAAAAAAACGGAGTGCATTCTCTCCGTAATCACCTTTTTCCTTGCACTTGGCTACACACGATTCGTCATTTTCAATACAACCGGATTTATTTCTACTGCCCTGAATATAGCCATAATCACTGCCGCAATAATCTATCTGAAATGCAAGAAATTCACCTTTTCACGGTTCAGTGTTATCCTTGCAGCAACGCTCTATCTTTTCAGCTTTGTGTTCTCCATTACAGCAAATAATTTCATCAAAGTGCTGGACGCCATTTTCCTTTTTGCAGGCGGTGCATATTTTGTCTACTCCGTTACCGCAGAAAAAAAGGACATAGAACGTTTTCTTCCCTATGCTTTGGGCAAAGCTGTGTTTGAATATCCATTTTCCAGATTTGGCACACAGTTCAGAATTACCACCGACGCTCTGGGCAAATCTAAGTTCGGCAGCAGCCTGAAAATGGTCATTCTCGGACTTGTCCTAACAATTCCGCTTACCTCTATCGTTGCAGGACTGCTCATGTCTGCCGATAACGGACTAAAGGAAATGCTGTCAGGTATAACAGGCTTTTTCTTCTCGGATAATCTTTTTACCTCTGTTATGCAGCTCATGGTGGCTGTTCCCTGTTCATTCTATCTTTTTGGTATGCTTTACTCCAACAGTTTCCGAAACGACCTGAACGTTCTCAGCAGCGAGGAGTGCGAAAAAAAGCTCAGCTCCGCAAGACTGATAAACAATATTATTCTTTATACTGCTGTTACACCGATACTGGTACTTTATGTGCTTTTCTTCATTTCTCAGGCGAATTATTTTCTGTCTGCATTTTCCGGCAGTCTCCCCGCAGGCTACAGCTACGCCGACTACGCACGTCAGGGATTCTTTGAGCTTTTTGCTGTTACGCTCATAAACCTTACAGTTATTATAATCACCAGTCTTGCGGCTAAAGACGGCGGAAGAAAAAAGCCGGCTGCACTGAAAATCTATACCACGCTCCTCAGCCTTTTTACACTGATTCTCATTGCAACGGCTGTCAGCAAAATGGTAATGTATATTTCAGTTTACGGACTCACTCCCCTGAGAGTTTACACAACATGGTTCATGGTTCTTTGCGCTGTGATTTTTGTGATGATAATAATTAAGCAGTTCCGCTTTGATTTCCGCTTTGCACGCTGGAGTACAGCCGCTTTCACCATTATGTTCGGAATCCTGTGCTTTTCACGTCCCGAAGCTGTTATTGCGAATTACAATATC
>JAEDLA010000060.1 GCA_016295545.1 Oscillospiraceae bacterium
ACGGACACTCCAACATCACTCTCCTCGGCTTGCCCGACGAAGTAATTATCGATATTTAATTGTCGAAGTAATAACTCCTTGCCAAAGAGACAATGTCCCCCTGATAATACCATACAAGTAAAAATTTATTTATTTCTTATATACTCGTCCATTGCAGCGGCGGCTTTTTTGCCTGCGCCCATTGCCAGAATTACTGTAGCTGCACCTGTTACAGCGTCTCCTCCGGCATACACGCCCTCTTTTGAGGTAAGTCCTGTTTCCTCATCGGCAATGATTCCTCCCCATACCTGTGTATCAAGTCCCTCTGTTGTGGACTTTATAAGGGGATTGGGTGATGTTCCGATAGACATGATAACGCAGTCAGTCTCAATTTCAAAGAAGCTGTCGGGTACCGGAACAGAACGTGCTCTGCCGCTTGCATCAGGTTCAGAAAGCTCCATCTGCTGACAGCGAATACTCTTTACCCAGCCCTTTTCATCAGACAGTATCTCAACAGGATTGGACAGGAATTTAAAGCTGATTCCCTCCTCCTTAGCGTGCTCTATCTCCTCTGCTCTTGCAGGAAGCTCTTTTTCTGTACGTCTGTAAACGATTGTAACGTCTGCGCCCATTCTCTTTGCACAGCGGGCAGCGTCCATAGCAACATTGCCGCCGCCTACGATAACAGCTCTGTTTCCAGCCTGAACAGGGGTGGTTCTGTCAGGCTTGTAAGCTTTCATAAGGTTGATTCTGGTGAGAAATTCATTTGCTGAGTAAACGCCGTTAAGGTTCTCTCCCGGAATCCTCATAAAGCGTGGAAGTCCTGCGCCTGAACCGATGAAAACTGCCTCAAAGCCGTATTCATTCATAAGCTCGTCCACAGATACAGTTTTTCCGATAACAGTATTTGTTTCAATTTTAACGCCAAGCTCCTTTAAGCCGTCAATCTCTTTCTGAACAATAGATTTCGGCAGACGGAACTCAGGAATGCCATAGGAAAGAACGCCTCCTGCAAGGTGAAGTGCCTCAAAAACAGTTACATCATATCCCATTTTTGCAAGACTTCCTGCACAGGCAAGACCTGACGGACCTGAACCGATAACAGCTGTTTTATGACCGTTTGAAACAGGCTTTTCAGGTGCTTCATTTATATGCTCATTATGCCAGTCGGCAACAAATCTTTCAAGACGTCCGATAGCCACAGGCTCGCCTTTTTTTCCTCTGATACAGTACTTTTCGCACTGACTCTCCTGAGGGCATACACGTCCGCATACAGCCGGCAGAGAGCTTGCAGCTGTAATGATTTTGTAGGCTTCTTCAAACTCTCCCTCAGCTACCTTTGAAATAAATGAGGGAATATCTATCTGCACCGGACAGCCGCCTACACACGGTCTGTTCTTGCAGTTAAGGCATCTTTTAGCCTCGTCAACAGCCTGTTCCTCAGTATAACCGAGAGCAACCTCGCTGAAGTTCCTGCTTCTTACCTCAGGGTCCTGAACCGGCATTTCATTTTTTTTCAGTGACATATTAGCCATGATTATTGTACCTCCTGTTTAAAGAGATTGCAGGTCTCCTCGTGGGCTTTTCTTTCAAAATCTCTGTACACAGCACCCCTTGCCATAGCCTCGTCAAAGTCTATCTGGTGACCGTCAAATTCAGGACCGTCAACGCAGGCGAACTTAGTTTTGCCGCCAACAGTAAGACGACAGCCGCCGCACATACCTGTACCGTCAATCATGACCGGATTCATGGAAGCTACAGTTTTTATACCATATTCCTTAGTAAGAGCGCATACAAACTTCATCATAATAAGAGGTCCGATAGTAATGACCTCGTCATATTTTTCGCCGCTTTCAATAAGCTTTTTCAGCGCATCGGTAACAAGTCCCTTTTCGCCGGCACTGCCGTCATCGGACATAAGTACAAATTGAGAGCTTGCAGCCTTGAATTCGTCCTCAAGGATAACAAGGTCCTTATTTCTGAATCCAACAACTGCATGGACCTCACAGCCCATTTCGTGGAGCTTTTTTGCAACAGGATAAGCAATAGCACAGCCTACGCCGCCGCCTACTACAGCAACCTTTTTAAGACCTTCGGTTTCGGTAGCTTTTCCTAAGGGACCTACAAAATCGTGAAGCTCATCTCCCACGCTGAGGTGATTAAGCTTTTCCGTTGTAGCTCCCACTATCTGAAAAATAATGGTAACAGAGCCGCTTTCACGGTCAAAATCAGCGATAGTAAGAGGGATTCTCTCGCCGTCCTCATCCGTACGCAGAATAATAAACTGACCCGGTTCAGCCTTTTTCGCAACCTTAGGAGCGTTTATTCTCATGAGAGTTACCGTAGGATTAAGACTTCTTTTTTCGAGTATCTCAAACATATATTTACCTTCCTTCAAAATTCAACACAAAGTGTACAAATAAAATTAGATTTGCATACTTTCGTGCAAATGTGCATAGTATATCATTATTATTATAACATACGATATTTTTTTACTGAAATATATACAAAGCATAGTAATATTCCATAAAATATATGTTATTATTTATTATATGAAAAAATATTCCTGCTTGTTACAGCAGGTATATTTAAAGGTGATCTGAAATTATTCCGTGATACAGGTAAAAACAGAAGATTATTTATCCTCTGACTGCATGAAATAAATTTATTGTCATATTCCGTATAATATATAATCAAATTAATTCCTCAAAGGCAGCTTCATTGCGATATTTATAAACAATGTTGATAAAATCTATTTCAGCTTCAGTAAGTCTGTGATTCTTTGCATAAATCAGCAGGTCACAGTATTTATTTTCATGAAATTCACACTTTCTCTGTATAAATCCATGCTTTTTCAGATTATCCTGTGACATAGGAGAGGTAAGCATAAACGAATCAGGAACTGCCGAAAGCATTTCATATCCGCTTGACCTGTCAAAAACGCATATCCGCCTGCATATATTTTTTTCCTTTTCCAGAACAGGCGATGAATTCAGATTCGGCGATAAATAGGGGATAAAGCTGTCTCCGTAGACAATCTCCACAGAAGTTTCAGAAAGCTCCTCACAGGTAAGCTTGTCCGATAAAGCAAGAGGACTGTTTTCCGCCATCAGAGCTGCCGCTTCAAATTCCCACAAAGGCTGGAAATCAAGATTTTTCTCGGCAATATAGTCCAGGAAATATTTCTCATAAAGCTTTCTGAAACGCACAACACCAAGCTCAAAGCCATGCTCACGAACATTGGAAATCGTGTTCAGGGCGTTGGTTTCGTGTAGATACAGGTCAATGTTGACATTATTTTCAAGTCCGGCAGCAAATTCGCCGAAAGCGGCGGCAATATAGTCCGAACGGCTGGCTGATATCCTCATTCTCTGCCGCTGATTTTTCTCCGGAGAATGGATTCCCTCCATGCTGTCTATCTGAATCAGAATCTGTTTTGCACATTCCAGAAATCTGATTCCCTGTTCGGTAGGGATAACTCCCTTTGATGTACGCTTGAAAATTGTTATGCCAAGTGTATTTTCAAGCTCCTTTATTGCCTTGCTGAGATTAGGCTGAGCCATGTAAAGATTTTCTGCCGCCTGCGTTATGGAGCGTGTTTTTTCAATCTCCACAGCATATTTGAAATGCAGTGTGTTCAATCTGATTCCTCCGGATTATGGGTTTTCAGCCTTTTTACGGGTTGATTAAAAATTAGAATATTACTTTGGCAATTCAATATCGATAATTACTTCGTCGGGCAAGCCGAGGGGAGTAATGCTGTAGTGTCCGTAAAGCTTCGCTGCGCTTGATTTACTGCTTTATCAGGGGGCGCTGCCCCCTCTTACACCCCTGCCAAAGGGTTAATAAACCCTTTGGAAACCCACTTTCGGCTTCGCCGCTATATATATTTTTTATTGCCGCTATAATAATTAATACTCGCCTCAGGTATTGGGCAGTTTTTTATTTTCTTCCTCTTTTGTGCCGATTTTACGCACAGGCTTGCAGGGTACTCCCACAGCTACCACGCCGGAGGGAATATCCTTTACCACAACACTTCCGGCACCGATAACAACGTTATCACCGATAGTAACTCCCGGCATAACACAGACATTTCCGCCTATCCATACATTATCTCCTACAGTTATAGGCTCAGCATATTCAAGTCCTGAATTACGTGTTTCGGCGTCAATAGGGTGAGTTGCTGTGTAAAATCCGCAGTTTGGACCTATATATACATTGTCTCCGAATGTAACTGTTGCGCAGTCGAGAATCACGCAGTTGTGGTTTGCGTAAAATTTATCTCCCACGAAAATATTGTAGCCGTAATCGCAGAAAAAATTCGGTTCTATCCATGTATTTTCGCCTTTTTTGCCGAACAGCTTTTCAATGAGCCTGCTTTTCTTTGTAAAATCATTGTATGGACAACTGTTATAGTCAGCACACATTTTTTTAGCTCTGATACGTTCATCAGTAAGCTCTCTGTCATCACCGTTGTATAATTCTCCGTAAAGAAGTTTTTCCTTTTCAGTCATATCATTCACCTTTTAGCTGTTTATCGCTTACTTCCCTTTGCGCCGAAGCTTCCGCCCATAGACAGAATATTCGTGTCAAAGGAATAATTGATTTTCTCGTTTTTTCGGTATCTTTTTAATGCAAGGTTAATGAGCCTGTCGAGAAGCTCTGTATATTTTACTCCCTTTGGCTCCCAGAGATAAAATGCAAGTGAACCGGGAATTGTGTTGATTTCGTTAAGGTAGACCTTGTTATCCTCCATATCGATCATGAAGTCGATTCTTGTAACACCGCAGCAGCCAAGATATTTAAAAGCATCAACAGCTGTTTTTCGGATAAATTCCTCTTGCTCAGCAGTTATCTCAGCCGGAATTTTTCTTTTAAGAGTTGCCATTCCCTTGCTGCCGCCGGACTTGTCACCGGCAACATACTTATCGTTATAGCTGAGGATTTCATCGCACTGTACAGGCTCTTCGCAGACAGAAGCCTCAGCCTCCTCGCTGTCACCAACAACAGCACAGTTGATTTCTTTCAGCTTTACGATTGCAGGCTCAACAAGAATCCTGTCGGCAAACTGGAAGGATTCCTCAATTGAATTTTCCAGTGAGCGGCGGTCAGAAGCCTTGGAAATACCAACGCTTGAGCCTAAATTAATAGGCTTTACTATTACAGGATAGCTGAATTTAGCTTCAACTTCATCAAGACACTTATCAATATTTTCAGCTTCAAAATCAGAGAAGCGACAGCAGTCGAGAACAGGGAATCCGGCTTCTTTAAGCAGAATTTTCATTGCAAATTTATCCATTCCGATTGCTGATGAGAGCACATCACAGCCGACATAGGGAATATCCAGCGTCTGGATATAGCCCTGCAATGCACCGTCCTCCACATTTGTACCGTGAACTATGGGGAAAACAACATCAATGTCGGAAATATGATTGCTGCCGAATTTTTTCATTTTCTGCCTGATAAGCGATACCTTGCCTTCACTTCGTACAAGTATGCATTCTGTGCAGTTTGTCAGAAGCTCCGGAATATTTTTGTAGGAATTAATGTCAAAAAGCTGCTGACCTGTGTAAAATTCATTGCTTTTTGTCATATAAACCGGGATTATGTTGTATTTTTCCTTGTTAAGGCTTGCCATTGCCTGAACTGCCGAGATTACCGACACCT
This sequence comes from Oscillospiraceae bacterium, assembly GCA_016295545.1. GTDB lineage: Bacteria > Bacillota > Clostridia > Oscillospirales > Ruminococcaceae > Ruminococcus. The sequence goes on from JAEDLA010000060.1 coordinate 5,647, forward strand.
CGTGTTCAACGCTTTTTCCGCCGAAAATAACAGCAAGATTGATTTTCATAAATAAACACTCCTTTTATGAGAACTCCCTCTGATTCAGATTGATGACTGATTTTTCAACATCTGTTCCGGATATGTTGAAAAATCAGCCTGGAAGAACTCAAAATATCAATAATTATCCGGCAAATCGTTTTCCAGCAGAACGATTTTTTTCTTGTCGGTTTTGTATGACTTTGCCTTTTCAAGGGCTTCATTCAGGCTGTCTGCGGCGAAAACCCTGTCCTCCGGATAGCCTGTGCTGATTATTCCGTTATAGATAGGCTTTGTCTGCATTTTTCCCACAAGGACTATATAGTCGCAGACCTTTGCCGCTTCTGTACCAAACTCAAAATTTAGCTCCTCCTGCTTTTCACCAAGCTCCACCATTCCGGGAGTTACCAGTATTTTGCAGGCATCAAAAAGTCCGAGAACGTTCAGAGCCGCACGGCAGCCGCTGGGGTTGGAGTTGTAAGCGTCGTCGATATAGCAGAGATTCGGTCCGGCATCAATAAGCTGAAGCCTGTGGGGGACAGAATTTATCCTTTTGACCGGCAGAACAAGCTTTTCAAGTGGAATTCCTGTGCCGTGACAGTATGCTATTGCGCCCAGCAGATTCTGAACACTGTGTTCGCCGAGAAGCTTTGTTGTATATCTGCATGACGAGCCGTCAGGAGCAGTAACAGTAAATTCAGTTCCTCTGTCTGATACAGAAACCTCTGTGCCACGATAATCACAGCCGTTGGAAGTGCCGTACAGCACAGCATTTTTATAATCTGAGGACTTTTTGCGTATAAGCTCATTATCTCCGTTGAGATAGATTTTTCCTCCCTCCGGAATACTGTCCGCAAGCTCAAATTTTGTCTTGACAACATTTTCAATTGATTTGAAAGTTTCCAGATGCTGAGGACCTACAGATGTTATAATTCCGTCTGCCGGACCTGCAATGCCGCAAAGCTCCGCAATTTCTCCCACACGCCTTGCACCCATTTCACAGACGAAATACTCATGAGTAGATTTAAGGTGCATACGTACTGTTTTTACAACACCCATAGGAGTATTGTAGCTTTCGGGAGTTTTCAGTGTATTATATTTTGAATTCAGAAGCTCACTGAGGTAAAATTTCATGCTGGTTTTTCCGTAGCTTCCGGTAATTCCGATAACATGAAGATTCGGAGAATCTTTCAGCATACGCTTTGCATCATTGATATACCATTGCTGAATTGCCTTTTCAACCGGCTTGTTGATAATATTGGAAAGGGGAACAAGGACAGGTGTAAGATACAGTGCTGAGCCTGTCAGAATATAGGAAACAGGTGAACGAAAAGGTCCTGCACTGCCGCTTTTTACGCCTGTAACTATGGCAGCAGCAAATAATATTCCTGTCAGTATATAAAATGTTGTCATCATACGCTTCACACGAGCCGTATAGACAAGAGGTTTTTTAAACTTTTTTCCAGGCTTGTTTAAAACTGCAAATGACAGATTAAGCAATGTCATACCTGCTGTCACAGGAACAGAAACACCGGTGAATATGAGCAAAAACTGTATTATCAGCATTACAGCCGGAAATATATATCTTTTGTAGTTTTTCGCCATCCACCATGAATGCTCCGGTGTTTTATAGCCGTTCAGCTGGAGCATATGAAGCTCACGCAGAGAAAAGAAAACAATGCTCAGCAGTGAAACTGCCGCATAAATAATAAAAAGTATTAAATATAGTGTATTCTGCATACTTACTCTCCTATTTTCATGAATGAGCACATCACACGGTTAAATGTGAACTGCTGGTCAAGGAACGAGTAATGTCCGGCGTTTTCAAGCTTTACAAGACCTGCATCGGGTATAAGCTGCTCCATTTTTTCACCGTCTGAAAGGGGAGTGGCTGTGTCATTAACGCCCCATACAAGAAGTGCGGGACATTTTATATTCGGCAGAAGCGGCTCTAAATCTTCATTTACTACCTTTACAAGCACCTGTCTCATAAGAGGAGAAGCTGCTGCATAATCAGCTGAGCCCATTTTCTTCCGGAAATTTTCAAGTGCATCAGGTGCGATTTTCTGTGCGATTTTTGTCGAAAGAATAGCCTTTCCTGCCTTGTAATAACGTGTTCTCATGCTTTTTTTATTGCTTTTCGGAGGCATTATACCGGCACTGTCCACGAGAATGACCTTATTTACACTGAATTTCAGGTCAGTACGGCTGCAAAGCTTTATGATAACTCTGCCTCCAAAGGAGTGACCGAGAAAGGTAATATTTTTATTATCATAGTCCGCAAGAAAGTCCACCACAAACTGGACATAATCGTCAACACACCATACCTCCGGCGGTTCTTCGCTTTCGCCGAAGCCCGGCATATCCATTGCCACAACTGTATATTTTGCTGAAAGCAGGTCAATAAGACTGGAGAAAAGCTTTATATTTGAGCCCCAGCCGTGAAGCAGTACAACAAGGTCACCGCTTCCTTTTTGTTCATAATTAATATTAATATTGTTTACT
>JAEDLA010000061.1 GCA_016295545.1 Oscillospiraceae bacterium
TAAACCCTTTGGAATCCCCCGTGCGGCTTCGCCGCTTTTTATAGATATTTTATTGTCGTATTAATAAAATCACTTGACATATCCTTAAAGCTTTGTCGTTTCAGTGCTCTTTCCAGAAGCTCCGGCAGCTTTTCCGGAGGACAGGCAAAACAGGGAATATCAAGCTCCGCAACCTGTTCTGCAAGCTGACTGTTATAGCAGGGCTTACCTCTGTCTGATATTGCAAGGAGCACTATAACATTCACTCCGGAGGTCTTAAGCTCCGACAGTCTCCTGAGCAGTCCGTTTCTGTTGCCGCCCTCAAAAAGGTCTGTCACAAGAAACATGGTCGTTTTAGCAGGTTCAGAAACAAGTTCGGAGCAGTATGCAACTGATTTTTCAATATCCGTACCGCCGCCCAGCTGTATTCCGTAAAGAAGCTCCACCGGATCGCCGCAATGCTCCGTAAGGTCACTGACCGTTGTATCGAACGCTACAACATGAGTTTTAAGAGCGCTTATGCTTGCAAGAATACAGCCCATAACCGAGGAATAGATTGCTGATTCTCCCATTGAACCGCTCTGGTCAATATCAAGGATAACCGTCCTCGAAGCAGATTTTGAAGCTCTCTCGAAAAAATAGAATTTCTCCGGCAGGAGGATTTTCAGCTCCGGATCATAATTTTTCAGATTGCGCCTTACTGTCAGCTTATAGTCCAGCGCCGCTGCTGAGGGTATAGGCGAATGCTCACGCCTGTTCAGCGCAGCTGTTACCGAGCGTTTCAGGTCGTCCGAAAGACGTCGGTTAATATCCTCCACTATTTTGCTGATAAACTGCCTTGCATTGTCTTTGGCTTTTTTTGGTATCTGATCTTTCAGCATAAGGAGAAGTGCTCCTGTGGAGATGTCAGGTTCAAGGCTGTCAAGCATTTCAGGCTCGAAAAGAAGCTGTTTCAGTCCCTTGCGCTGAATCGCATCACGCTGGATAACCTTTATTTCCATAGGCGCAAAAAGTGCTCTGAGGTCTCCAAGCCATTTAGTAAGCTTCGGTGAACTTGCTCCGTGACCTGCTGTTCCGCCGCCTGCGTTTCCGTTACTGTCAGTACCGTAAAGCTGTGACAAAGCCGAGTCCATAAGCAGCTCCTCTGCGGACATGGGACTTCCTCCGCCCATTGCTTCAATACGCTGTTCAGCTTCTGCGCCAAGAATCAGCCGCCAGCGTTTAAGCTGCTGTTTGCTGTCAATATTATCCATTTAAATATCTCCAAAATCAAAATCATCAAGTTCAGCTATGGTCTGCTGTTCCTCATCGGTCATTTCTGTCATTACAAATTCTGCCGCCTCCTGCGCATTCAGTCCCAGTACTTCGCCGATATTTTCAGCAATATCCGACTTTTCAGAGGGAGAGAATTCGCCGAAAGTCCGCCGCAGACAAATCAGAACAGGCTTGAATTCCTCATCGTCAAGAGCAGCAATAAATTCCGCCAGCTTTTCCCATATACTGAGCCTGCTGATAAGTGAGCGGCGGTTTTTCCGGCTTAGTCCCTCGAACCAGAGTGCCCCCTCCTGCGGAGGATTGCTCCGTGAAAGCCGCCGTGATATCAGAGCTGACAGCTTTTCTGCGGATATTTTTCCCCTCTCCGTCAGCACTGCACAGGCAAATCCCGAAATAAGCGGATTTACTCTGTCACTGTCGGAAAGCTCGTAAAGAAGCGTCAGGAATCTGTCAGTATCAAGGAAATCATGGGCAAGGCAGGCATCGTTTACTCTTGAAAGGGCTGTTACAAGCTCCTCAGCGGCGTCCTCACCGCAAATTGATGCGCTGCCAGCCTGTAAGCAAAAGCGCAGAAAAAGCTGTTGAATCAGCGGAGCTATGGGTGCTGTATCGATTCGCCTAATACTGCCGAAACGTATTATGCCCGAAAGCCTGTGTATGGTTGCTCCGGCATCTGACGGCGAAGCACAGTTTACCGCAAGCCTCTGAACTGCCTTTACAGCTGTTTTCACACATTCAGCAAGTCCGCATTCAAAGGCATCGGAGAGAACTTCCGCTGTTTCTGCCAGATTTTCAGCGGAAAGCAGACGCATATTCAATGTGTATTCCGCAGCCGCCTGAATGGTATCACCGTTCAGGGAGGCTTCAACTATCTGTATCTCCGTTTCCGGTGACCAGCTGATTTTCCATTTTTCCGCCCATGTTGCGTTGTCCTGAGGTCTTTCTGTTTTTACGCAGAAGCCGATTCCGCAAATTCTCAGTCTGTGGAAAAAGAATGAGCGGTTCAGATCAAGAAAAGCTGATTTTTCTGTTTTAACTCTGATATTTTCACGCAGGTCAAGCTCCAGTTCCTCGTCCTTTGCCTTTCGGAAACGTTCAAGCTTCAGCTCTTTCAGCTGCCGCATGAAGTCCTCCTGAACTGATGTACAGACTGTTCCCTCCGGAAGCTCACCGATTTTCGTGCCTATTTCTACGTCAGCACAGGCTATGGATATTTCCCCGAAGCTGCCGTGTCCCATACAGGTAACTGCCGCATCTCTCAGGTCTGACATTGAGGGAAGTCTTCCTCCCCTCATGGAACAGAGAGTTCCTGCAAGACGTACTCCCTCAATAACCTCTGCCGATGAAGCAGCAAAGCCGTTTTTTCTCTGCGAAGCGGCTATTCTGGAAAGGTATTCTGTCTGAGCGTCATCAAGCGTTCCTCTGAGCCTGTTATTCCATAATATCTCGTAATATCCGGGAGCTTTGCTGCCTGCACCGTAGCCTGAGCGTGAGGAAAGCCTGTAATAAGAGTATGGCATTAAGGTTGATTTCACACTGACTGTATCAAGCTTTTCAGTAAGTTTAATATCCTCGGCTGTACAGCTTTTTCCTTTGAGCGCACAGGTATGAAAAGCACCTGTAATAACGGCAATATTGCTGTATTCCTTTTCAGCTTCGGCAATTGTACGGCGCATAAATGCTTCACGCAGTTCAGTATATTTTTCCGGTTCAGAAAATTCACGTAAATGGCTTCCGTATTTCTCAACAGCTTTGATAAAGTCGTCATAGCTCTCACAATGCTCAAAGGTATACTCCCAGAACGTATCGTTATCAAGTCCGGAAATCCTTTCAAGTCTGCTGTAAACACTCTCTCCTTTTGAGGGGATTTTTTCCTGCTGAGCATCTTCATTTTCATTGTCGGAATATAGCGCACAGCCCGACGGCAGATCGCAGAATCTGACAGGCACTTCATTGTCCGTCGCCCACAGCATTGCCCTGTATTCAGGGGAAAACTCTGCCACTGGATACATAACCGTCCTGACCGGAGCCTGCTCGGTATATGCAAGTATTGCAGCCGGCATTATTGCTTTATCAGAACACAGCGGCGCAATAAGTCCGCTGAGGTCGGAAGGACCTTCAATAAGGACAATATCCGGCTTAACACGTTCCAGAAACTGCGTTACAAAAAATCCGCAGGCAGGAGAAAGGTGCCTGACACCGAAATACTCAGCCATTATCCGTTTATCTCCCTGCATTCTTCATAAAGGGAGGCAAATCCCCTGCCCTTTTTCCTCATTACATTTTCCAGATACTCCGTCCACACAGCCTTGTCCTTGTCATCGTCCTTGACAATTGCTCCCTGAAGCGCACCGGCAAGCTCAGCGTCAGTAACTTTTCCGTTTCCGAAGCTTCCGGCAAGAGCCATTGAGTTTACAAGCAGGGATATAGCCTCCGCAGAGGAAAGTACGCCTGCCGTGGGCTTGACCTTTACCTGACCGTCAAGAGTCTGACCGGAACGAAGCTCACGGAAAATCGTAACGACCTTTTCAACAGCTGAACGCTCCGGCAGCTTTGCATTAAGACAAAAATCATCTGCCAGCTGAGCAACTCTTGTGCTGACGATATTTATTTCCGTTTCCATATCCTCCGGTGCAGGCAGAACAACAATATTAAAACGTCTTTTAAGTGCGGAGGACATCTCATTAACGCCCTTGTCTCTTGTGTTTGCAGTTGCAATCACGGAGAAACCTTTTTTTGCGGCAAGCTCCTCTCCCAGTTCAGGAATTGTTATCCTTTTTTCGGAGAGAATGGAGATAAGTGCGTCCTGCACCTCGCTTGCACACCTGGAGATTTCCTCTATACGGGCGATTGCTCCCCTTTCCATTGCGGTATAAACGGGAGTTTTGACAAGAGACTCAAAAGACGGTCCCTTTGCAAGAAGCATGGCATAATTCCACGAATAGCGTATCTGCTCCTCAGTTGTGCCTGCCGTCCCCTGAATAACAAGGGAAGAATCTCCGTTTATAGCTGCTGTCAGGTGCTCCGAAAGCCATGATTTTGCCGTTCCCGGTTCACCGATAAGAAGCAGTGCTCTGTCGGTAACAAGTGTAGCTATGCATATCTCCACTATCCTCCGGTCACCCATATACTTTGGAGTAATTACCGTACCGCCGGACTTTCCTCCCATAATATAGGTCAGCACCGATTTCGGAGACATTTTCCAGCCTGTGGGTACAGGATTTTTCTCGTTGGCAATAAGCGCCTCTATTTCGCTCTGAAACTGCTTTTCAGCCGGCAGTCTCAGTATATTGTTTTCGTTCATTTTCTGCTCCTCCCTGTTACTCCAGATAACCGTTTTCTTTCATATAGCTGATTATAATTTGCAGCTGTTTTTTCAGCGCATCAGGCTTGAATTTTCTTTCATTAAGCTTCAGAAGCTTCTTATAAAGCGGCATTATGACCTTATCCATAACATCAGCCGGAACAGTTTTCAGCAGATATGATGAAACATAACTGCGCCTGTCTGAATACTCCATGCTGAACAGAATAAACTTTTCAAGAAGCTCAGGATTTTCTCTGATATAATCAGGCTCATGAACACAAATATAAGAAAACGCTTCATCATTGGGGCACTCGTTCAATACAGTTCTGAAAAAGTCTCTCCTTGATTTCACATATTTTTCCCGTTTCGGCTCAGGTATTATATGCACAATATTTCTGAGAATTTCGCAGACATTTGTCAGGCATAACTGCGCATATTTATTTTCATCTGTGGTTTGTACTGAATTCAGGAAATACTTACGCTTTTTGAGAAACAGAGTTTTTCTGACTGTTTTAAAATAAGAGGTATCAGTAAGAACCTCAAATATTTCATTAAGTCTTTCCGCCGGAACAGGTGATAATTTTTCCATGCTGTGAGGCGTCAGGTTGCCGATAAGATATGTGTCGTTCATCTTATCATAACGTATTTCACGGAACATCATTATAAAGTTGTAGCGGTATTTGTCAATAAGCTCCGGTACATCAGTGAGCTTCACTCCCCTGTCCTCCGAAGTTATCAGGAAAAGATAGGGCATTCCGAAATAATCCGGCGCTTTTCTGTAAAGATTTTCAATCAGTACACGAAGCTCCTCGCCTTTATTGTTTATAATATTGCTGACCAGCATTTTTCCTATTGCATAATTTGTTTCCGAAGTATTGGTGTACTTTTCAGTTAATTTCAGGAGTATCTCCTCCGCCTCCGGTTTATTGGAGAGCATTTTAATAATTATTTTGTAATCATACTCTGATTTTCCGTCAAGGAATTTCTGCGCATTGTCAAGAGCAAAATCCACAGCTATCTTGTTTGATGAAGAAGCAATGTAATCAGCATTTTTTACTGTAAATTTACTGCATATTTTCTCCAGTATCACCGTGCTTTCAGGTACATTAAGCTTTATCAGCGCATTTGCTGCGGCATTTTTCATTTTGACCTTGCCCGTTCTGTAAATCTCCAGCAATCTCTGAGCATTATCCTTGCTGTAGCCAAGATTTCTTACTGCGGCAGCTCTCACATCGGGGGGAGCCTCCTCATTTTCAATAAGGGATATATACCAGTCATTTTCCTCCGCACCGGCAGCTAATCCCACATATTCAACGGTTTTGCCCTTTGATTTTGGGTTTGTAAGGTCAGTACGCTCTTTCAGCAATGGTACAATATCCTTGCCGAACATGGGAAGATATCTTTTTGTAAACTCCGCAAAGGATTCCGTCTCTGAGCCGATTTTTTTGAAAAACATATTTATAATTCTCGGTTCCTTTAGCAATGACTGATTAAGACAATAGTCATCTGAAAGAGCTGATACCCAGTGACGGAACATATCCTGAACCTGCTCCAGAACGGAATATCTCAGAACATAAGGCACAGAGCATTCAACACCCTTTTCAGGTGCAGTTTCGCTTTTGTCCTGAAAGGTTCCCTGTGTAACAGCAACTGCATCACATAACGCTATACAGTCAGCAAGCTCAGGTGCAGGATTTTCAGACGTGAAAAGCCTTCCGCACATATCATAAATACGTGCAAAGACCTTGTTTGACTTTGAAAGCGGTTCAAACTGCTCCAGCGCTCTTTTAAGCCTGAAATCCTCGTTTATACAGGAACATCCGGCAGCTGCTGCGGCATACAGCCTGTCACGAAGCTGATAAAAAAGTGAAATATCCATTTAATAATCCCTCCTCAGCAAAGCCTGATGATTCCGCAGGAAGTTACCACGGAAACCGGACAAAAACAGATTTTTCTGTCCTCAGGAGCATAAAAAATTTCTCCTAAAACAGCTTTTTCTCCGCTATTATTGATTCTGGCGCTGCCTATTATTTTCAGCACATCTATGGTATCAGGATAATTTTCCGCAGCTCTCAGGGAAATAGTCTCATCACCAAGCCGTAGAACTCCGTGACCGTCGGCTGCATATTCAATGCTGTCATATTTCAGAAGAAAGGCTGCGCACGGATCTGATAATGTGTTCTTCAGCTCATTCTTTGCCTTTTTCACAACTTCGGAAATTGATGTTTCCGCAAGGGAAACGGCTCTTGCACAGTCGCTTTGTCCGGCATCTCTTGATTCAGCAGAGTCCCAGCGTACACGGCGGTTAAGTCCTCCCGGATAACGGCAAAGCTCCCTTACTGCATATACTCCGAAAAATGAATCGTCCTTTTTAATATGGCTGCCTGCCTTGAACGGCCGCTTGTTCTCAGTTTTGCAAATCTCTCCGTCAGTCAGGTCTATCCAGTAGCCTGTATCAATATTCATTTTGTGAACCTCATCACGGATAATTGTAAAGGAAAGCTGTAAAATCTCGGTATTCTGCTTATAAAGTCCAAGCTCTTTAAGCTGAGTAAGCTTCCATACATTGCCCATTGCCTCGTAAAGAACACTGTCCTCCGGCATGACTTCTCCGCTTTCAAGCTTCTTGTCTATGTATTCACGGCTTTTACGCACCGCAGAGCTGAGCTTTACGCAAAGCTTTACAAGTGCATTGAGCTGCTTATCGTCCGGATTTTCAGAAAGCTGCTGAGCCAGTGAGATTATTTCCAGCATTACTGCCTGCGGTTCGGGGAGATAGTAATTTCCCAGCTGCTTTGCAAGATTCTGATACTGAGCGCAGGAGGCACTATTCACTGAGGAAACACCTCTGGAAAGAATATCATTAACAAAGCTTTCGGCTAAATCAAGTCCCTCACGCTGTTTTTTCAGCTTTTTTGCTGCAGCTGACTTATTGGGCTTCTTTGCCGCAGCAGTTACAGGATTTTCAGCCTTTTCCGCCCTTGCTGCAAGCTTCTGACGTTTTACTGCAATATCCTCCGGCAGTTCTCCTGTCTCAAATTTCTTGCCGGCAAGCCAGTCAAGCATTATTGCAAGGCAGTGCTTGCACGGAAACTGCCTGCTTGGACAGCTGCACCTGTACACCGGAGTATCTCCGGAAAAATCAGCTGAAGTAATATAGGGATTCTTACCGCTCCCCCTGCATTCTCCGTAAATCAATGTTTCGTCCGCAGTTTTTTTCAGACTGGTAAAACCGCCTGTCCGTGAAATCTTCCGGGCATTCGTAACTGCAGAATCATTGGGAGCTGAGCTTGTTACAAGCTGTTCTGTGATTATTTTTGCTGTTGCCAAATTTTTTCAGTCCCTTCTCAGAAAATATATCAATAAAGCACAAAGATTGATTATGATAATTATATCATAAAAGGGAAATAATTTCAATATCCTGTTTGAATTTTTTACGCTGATAAAAATGAATTTAAGTTCAGTTTCTATAAAAATTCTTCAGTGAATTCAAACGGAACTCATTTTAAATATTTTTTAAAATTGACAAATCGTTAAGATTATGATATAAT
>JAEDLA010000062.1 GCA_016295545.1 Oscillospiraceae bacterium
GCCGGAGAATACGCACTTCTCCGGCTTTTTTTATTTTGTATTATGAATATCCCAGCGGAAATTCACTAATTTCAGAGCCTTGTTGTTGTCCAGCATATTGTTGTTCTCAATAGTCGAAAGGTCAAGATATCTGTAATTAGTCTTTTCCTCCTTGTTGCCGAACTTGTTCAGAATTTTGGATATAGCACCCTTGCCTGCACTTTTCTGAATAACCGGTCCGAGACGGTGCTTCTCACGCATAAAGGCAATTATATCAGAAGCTGTTATGAGTATCTTATCACAGATGTTGTAAACTCCGGCATAGGTCATATCATCTGCATTTTTTACAAAGCAGAGGATAAAGTCCACAAGATTGTGAACACAGCAGAACTGAAAACCGTACTGTCCTGTACCGAAAACAAAGCATGACTTATCCTTGGGATCAGTTATTTTCGATGTAAGATTATCCGTAAAATTAAGGGTATATACCTGAGGAATACGGGTTATACAGCATAAAACATTCTTATAGTTCTTCATTTCCGATACAAGAGCCTTTTCCGACTCAAGCTTCATCTGAGCGTAGTTAGTCACCGGTTTAAGGTCATCGTCCTCACGGATAGGCTCTCGTGTTTTAGGATATGCGTAGACCTGCGCTGTACTGATGAGAACGAATTTCTCAACTCCTGCATCCATAGCATAACGGTAAATGAATCTGTCACAATTATGGGATATCTTCATTTCCTTTTCTGTAACGATAGGACCAAAGTCATTATCAACTGTACAGCCAGCATGAATAACAATGTTGATTTTATGTTCCTCGAAAATTTCTGCAAACTTATTTTTATCCGTCACTGATGCCTCTATAAAGCTGTAATTCTTTTTTCCCTCGTTGTAGTGCCCCTGAACAGCGTCAGCTGCAAGAACAATGTTGCCTTTTTTCAGCAGTCCGGAGCAAATATGCTGACCAATAAGGCCGCAGCCGCCGATTACAAGAACTGTATTCATAATTATAGCTCCTTTACCAATTACTTATATAATAAAATATACCACATATATTATTGTATTTCATTTATCCCCAAAATGCAGTTTATTCATCTTTTTCTTCCGTATCGTCAGGACATTCCCCTGCATTTACCTCACTGATATACTCATCAACAACAGACGAAATGGAATCGTATGTTTCATTCCACTGAGTTCCCCTTGCTGAATTTCTCAGATTGTTGTCAAGAAGCTCACCGCAGTCTGAGGAAACTCCCCTTGAATAATCTATAACAGGATTTGCGTCAGCAAGCTCCTGCATACTCTCCTTCATTTTCATCATTTCCTCAGTCCAGCCGTAGTCATCAGTCATTTGCTGGTCCCCCATAGAATGAAGCTCATCATTGAGTAGAACATATCTCTTGCAGTCCAGATACTTTGCAACGCCCTCAGGATTCTGACCGCCCTTAACCATGACATAGGCCTCCAGTCCGGTGGGGATATAGTATTCGTCAGCCTCCGGATCCTTAGGCATTGGAACGAAGAAAGCGTCCTCTCCGAAGGTTGCTTTCCACTGGTCAGGAGAAGAATAGAACTTATAAAGGCCGCAGGGATAGAAAATACTCTTGCCCTCTCCGATATATTCCGGCTTTTCTGTCCAGCCGTAATCGCCTACACCAATAGCGATGCAGTCATTATCATAGAGGTCATACAGCAGATTCTGAACACGCTCCATGCTGTAGTCACCCAGATTATTAACAAGCTTTCCGTCCTCCATGCCAATAGGCGGAACTCCTGTAGTGTTCATAAGACCAAACTCAAAGAACCAGCCGTCAAGTCCGTAACGCTGATTATCAGTGTCAACAAATGTTTCAAGCATACTCTGAAAAGCGTCCCAGTCCCATTCTCCACGCTCATAAAGGTCGGCAGGATCTTCCAGACCGGCTTCCTTAATTGTCTTGCGGTTGTAGATCACAGCGCACTGGTCACCGGTAGCACGGATAATAGCAAGATAATGCTGATTATTCCACATTGCCCCGTCATTGACCTCCTGAACGTCCTCCCAGAGCGGCGAGCTGAAATCGATATATTTATCCACAGGCTCAAAGATTCCACGAACAGCACCTTTTGGAAAAGCGTCAAGATTTCCGGCATAGAAAAAGTCAACACCGTCGCCGCTGTTTATGGACTCAGCTAATTTTTCATAGCGGTTTTCGTATGTAACCTGATGAAATTCGATTTTTCCGCCATAGCGTTCCTGAAATACAGCAAGGTCGATAGGAACGTTTTTACCGGTGCTGTCGGGATTGATATCCCAGTCAGACAGCCACTTTACTGTCTTATTTTCAAGTTCACCGGTAAGAAGCTCTTCATTTTCAGCAATTGATTTAATTTTCTCACGCACTTCAGGAGCAAGGTCTCTGAGGTGCTTTTTAGAATCTGTTTCTTTTTTGCCGCAGGCGAACATTGAGAGGGAAAATGCCGTCAGCAAAATCGCAGAAACGAAAGTTCTGGCGTTTTTCATTTATAACTCCTTTTTGATACCGCTGTTCCAAAATAAAATCAGAGCAGTTCATGCCTATGATACTTACTTATATTATAACACTTTTGTTAATGAATTGTCAATACGCTTTTTCACTGAAATCAATTTTTATCTGTACGAATTATTAAGGGGACGCTGCTCCCAACGGTCGCCCGTACCCTCTGTCACTTCGTGACATCTCCCTACACTGTAGGGAGTCACCCTTAAAATCCCCTGCCAAAGGGACATTGTCCCTTTGGAATCCCACATCTCATCTTTATATCCCCCATAAAGGGGGATATAAAGATGAGGAGAAGCCGAAGAAACATTGTTCATTTGGCAAGGAGTTAAGAAGATAACGCCACCTAATGATAACGAAAAGCAAAAATTGATTAGTTATTTTGCTGAACATCTGCCGGAAGTTCCTCTGAATGCACAGCTTTCACGCATATTACATACCGCACATCCGCCTTTTGTTCGGTTTACGGGGGTATGGGAGATGCCGATTACAGCCGTTACCGATTTTGAGGGAATCAGCAGGCTGTCCTCTGTAACAGTAAGTCCGATACGCCGCATTGCATTCAGGTAAAGCAAAATATCCCTTTGCAGTGACAGCGGAAGATCTCCATAGCCGGGACTGTATCTCCACGTCCGATATGGAGCGCTGATTCCGGAAAAAATCTCCTCCTCCGCCCTGTCACAGACCTGTTCGATAGCCGCACTGCAAATACAGTCAACTGCCAGTGACTCAGCCATGCTGCTGACAGCAGAACGGCGAATGAGCAAATCAGCCTCAGAGGTAAGTGTAGCCGCCAGTATAACTGCTCCCGTACAGCCGCTGAGGTGATTTTTTATATCATTTCCCGTAAGAGGCACTGGCATTCCGGCAGGCAGAACGCCGTTTTCATCAAAACTGAGGGTAGTCTCACGATACACATATCTTGGCGAAATACTGTTGCGTACAAGCTCCTCTGCCCAGTCAAGGAGCTCCTGAACCTGCCTGTCGGGAACGCCTTTTACGCCCATATAACGGGCTGCTTCGGACTTGTCTATGGGATTAAGCTTCACGTTCTGCTCCAATCACTCCGGAAACAGCCTCGCTGATTTTTCTTGCAACATAGGCGTTATTCATGGTGTAGAGGTGGATTCCGTCCACTCCGCTTGCCACAAGGTCAACTATCTGATTGACAGCGTAGGCGATACCGGCATCTCTCAGTGCCTGCGGATTATTTTCATATTTCTGCATCATCTTAACGAATTTATTCGGCAGACTTGCACCGCACATAGTTACCATTCGCTCAATCTGATTTTTATTTACAACAGGCATAATTCCGGCTTCAATAGGAACATTGATACCGGCAATCTCAGCCATTTCACGGAATTTGAAAAATGCTTCGTTATCAAAGAAAAGCTGACTTATAAGGTGGTCTGCACCGGCTTCAACCTTGATTTTCAGGTTTCTGATGTCCTCCACCATAGATTCTGCCTCAAAGTGACATTCCGGATAGCAGGCACCGGCAATGTCAAAATCACCCTTTTCTTTTATAAAGGAAATCAGGTCACTTGCATGGGAAAAGTCGTTTTTCGGCTCTATATCAGGGTTTTTATCTCCTCTGAGAGCAAGGATATTTTCAATTCCCCTCGACTTTATTTCCTCAATAGTCGAAGTTATCTCCTCTTTCGTGTAATTAATGCAGGGCAGGTGAATCATGGGCGTTATCCCGTACTCGTCCTTGATTTTAGACGCAATTTCACAGGCAAGACCTCCGTTGCCGCTGCCGCCTGCACTGAATGTAACACTGATAAAATCGGGAGAAAGCCCTTTCAGCTCCTCCAAAGTATTATAAATCGTCTGTATTGAACTTGTTTTCTTCGGTGGGAAAATTTCAAAGGAAAAGACTGTTTTTTTATTGAATATTTCACGAATTTTCATATTGCAACTCCTGTTCTGAAGTATGTGAGAGGGGTGACCGTTGTGAGTGGCGTTACATTAAAAGCACCATAGAAGTTAGTAAAAAAATTATTATTTGTTCACTTGTGGTTTCGCCGACATATATATTTTTTGGAATTAATATATTGCCCAGTCAATAGGCTCAACGCCTCTGGAAGTCAGAAACTCATTAGCCTGAGAAAAATGCCGACAGCCGAAAAATCCATTATATGCCGACAGCGGACTTGGGTGAGCGGCTTTAAGTACAAGATGCTGAGGATTTGATATAAGGCTTGCCTTAGCCTTAGCATCAGCTCCCCAAAGCATAAATACCATTGGCTTTTCACGTAGATTAAGCAGCTTTATCACGTTACTTGTAAACTCCTCCCAGCCTATGCCATGATGACTTCTTGCCTGATTTGCCCTGACTGTCAAAACTGAATTGAGAAGCAGAACACCGTTAGCCGCCCAGTTGGTAAGTTCTCCATGCTTTCCTGTATTGTCAATACCTACGTCAGATTTTATTTCCTTAAAAATGTTGACGAGAGACGGCGGTGGAGCAACTCCCTTTCTGACAGAAAAGCTCAGTCCATGAGCCTGCCCCTCTCCATGATAGGGATCCTGCCCGATAATAACGCACTTCACGTCACTGTAGGAAGTCAGCTTCAGGGCATTGAAAATATCGTACATTCCCGGAAATATCCTCTGTGTGTTGTATTCTCTTATAAGTATCTGCCGAAGCCGCAGATAGTAGTCCTTTTTAAACTCGTCCTTAAGCAATTCGTCCCACTCATTGTGAAACTCTACCATATCTGCACTCCTTTCAGGACTTCATAATATAGCTGGAATTACTGTATCAGAATTCCGGCAGGATTTATAAAAGTCTCCTTAATTGTAAACAGTATCCTCGTAATACTTGAATTTTACAAGCTTGTTCAGCTTATATGTAAGTGAACCCTGCTGATTAAAAGGAATTTTTTCATAGGCTTCACGGGAGCATTCAATTTTGAGCGTTTTGCCCTTTCGTGTGACAAAAACAAGCTCATAATACTCATCGATAAGCTTAGTCTGACCGGTGCTTTCAATTACTCTCAGGCGATCATCGCTTTTTCTTATCAGTGTAGCCATTTCAACAAGAGGCTCATAGGTTTTGCGCTGAATGTCCTGATTTTTTCTGCCTTTTTGCGATGTATTCACATTATTGCTTTGTCTGCCGGATTCAGAATCGTCCTGTTCTTCAAGAAAATAGGACATGAGCTTCATAAACGGACTTTTTCCGGCAAAAAGAATTATCACAACAAGCAGAACAACAGCAATTCCGCAAAGTAAAATCAGCAGATTTTTCATCTGGTCGGTCATTTTAATGTTCCTCTCTTTTTATTTCTTTTACTTTATTCCGTCCGGATTATTCTTTGTAAAGTTCCAGCTGTCGGCGCACATCTGATTAATGTCAGCCTTTGCCTGCCAGTTGAAAAGTCTTGCAGCCTTTGATGCATCTGCAAATGAAGTAGCAATATCTCCTGCACGTCTTGGAGCAATTTTACGTGCAATGGGCTTTCCGCAAGCCTTTCCGTAAGCGTCAGCTACCTCCAGCACGCTTGAACCCTTGCCTGTTCCAAGATTAACTGCTTCAAAGCCGGTGTGTTCAGAAGCATATTTTACAGCATCAACATGACCTCTTGCAAGGTCGCAGACATGGATATAATCTCTGACACCTGTTCCGTCAGGAGTATCATAATCATCACCGTAAACACTGAGACATTCAAGTTTTCCTATGGCAACCTGTGCGATATATGGCACAAGATTATTGGGGATTCCGTTGGGATCCTCGCCGATAAGTCCGCTGCTGTGTGCCCCGATAGGATTAAAATATCTCAGAGCAACTGCGCTGAAAGAATCGTCAGAAACGCAGATATCACGGAGAATCTGCTCAATCATAACCTTTGTATAGCCATAGGGATTCGTTGCAGAGGTCGGCATATCCTCTGTATAAGGAGCTTTATTATTCATTCCGTAAACGGTTGCAGAGGAAGAAAATACGATTTTTTTGCAGCCGTATTTTTTCATTGCCTTGATAAGTTCAAGAGTACCTGTAATGTTATTGGAATAGTACTCAACCGGTATTCTCACGGATTCACCAACAGCTTTAAGACCTGCAAAGTGAATTACAGAATCAATTTCATTTTCCTCAAATATTTTACAGCAGCTGTCGAAATCGCAGATATCTGCCTTATAAAACTTTACCTTTTTTCCGGTTATCTTTTCTATTCTGCCGATAGCAGCTTCCTTTGAATTGCAGAGGTTATCCATAATAACCACATCATAGCCGGAGTTGAGCAGCTCCACGCAGGTATGACTTCCGATAAATCCGGCACCACCGGTAACAAGTATTTTATTCATAAACTAATCCTCCATTTAAAACAGCTGGTGTAGTGCATGAAGCTCATATTCGCCGTTAGCAGAATAAGAACGTTCAGTTTGCGACTATAATACACCTATAATAATATTATAGTATATTTTCAGTTTTATTGCAAGATATATTTGCAAATTTTCTGATTTTATGATATACTTATTTTATGTTAGTAATTAATTTTTGCTCTTTTTTCGGAGGTCATTATGCAGAAAATTCTGGGATATATGCGCAAGGCAATTCAGGAATACGACCTGATTCACGACGGTGATATAATATGCGTGGGAGTTTCCGGCGGAAAGGACAGTCTTGTACTTCTCAACGGTCTGATTCTTCTCCGGCGATTCATCGGTATTAACTATGAGCTGAAAGCTGTTACACTTGATCCGGGCTTCGGCGGCGTCAGAGGAGATTACTCTCCTGTTGCTGAGCTTTGTGAATCTTATGGAATTGAATATCACGTTATTCATACTCAGATAGGCGAAATTGTTTTTGATGTACGACAGGAGACTAACCCATGCAGTCTATGCGCAAGAATGAGGCGAGGAGCGCTTCACGATGCCGCTGTTTCTCTTGGCTGTAATAAAATCGCTCTTGGGCATAATTATGATGACGCTGTTGAAACTTTTGTGATGAATCTTTTCAACGAGGGAAGAATTGGCTGCTTCTCTCCCATATCATATCTGTCACGTAAACAGCTATACCTTATTCGTCCTCTTGTTTTTGCTCCGGAAAGGGAAATTCGCAAGGCTTCTGAAAAAAACGGTCTGCCTATTGTTAAGTCAAAATGTCCGGCTGACGGCAAAACTAATCGTCAGAGCACAAAGGAATTCATTGCAGAAATGGAAAGAGCTAATCATGGCTTCAAAGACAGGCTTTTTGGTGCTATGAAGCGTGGCAATATTGACGGCTGGGGCGGAGTTAATTATATTCCACCTGCAAAAAAAGATTAAAATAGCAGCAATCCCCGAAACAGCTGTTTTCGGGGATTTTTATATACAAAAAAGGCTGTACAGCGAACTGTACAGCCCTTATTAATCTTAGCTATTAATGCTTCAGATCAGGTGACTA
>JAEDLA010000063.1 GCA_016295545.1 Oscillospiraceae bacterium
CAGTCCGGTGGACTGTTTTTTAAGAGGGAACGCCCTGCAAGAGAGGGCGTTCCCTCAGACTGACCAATGTCTAAAAAAGAAAAGGCTGCGCAGTTTTCTTTTGCGCAGCCCTGATTATTATACTTAGTAATCTTCACCCTGAAGAGCGTCAAATCCTTCTTCACCGGTACGAACCTTAACAACATTTTCAACATCGTAAACGAACATTTTACCGTCACCGATATTGCCTGTATAAAGTGCATTTTTAGCGGCACTGATAACATCGGAAACAGGAACCTTTGAAACAACAGCCTCAACCTTGACCTTAGGAAGTAAAGTTGACCTGTCTTCACGAACACCTCTGTAGTAAGTCTCGTGACCTTTCTGAGTACCGTAGCCGAGAACCTGTGTAACAGTGATACCTTTTACGCCAACCTCCATAAGAGCTTTCTGGAGAGCTTCAAGCTTGTTCTGCTTACAGATAATGCTGATCTTAGTGATTTTAGCATTGCCTGATTCAGAAGCAGCAGATGAACTCTTTTCAGCAGCAGGTGCAGGAGCGGCTGTGGGGAGCGGAGATGCAGGAGCCTTGATACCGGCAGCAGCAGCTTCTCTGTCTGTGCTTGTGATTGACTCCATTGACGGCATGAAGTCTGCATAGGAGGACGGCAGATTGTGTTCTGTAGCATCAAGACCTATGATTTCTTCCTCAGCAGAAGCTCTCAGACCGATTGTGTACTTGATTGCGAGGAAAGTGATTGTAATAGTAACAGCTGTCCATAATGCAACAGCAAGAACACCTGTAGTCTGTCTGCCGAGAAGTCCTAAACCGCCGCCGTAGAAAAGACCGGCAAGTTCATTTCCGTTCTGGTCAGCCAGAGCATAACCGGGAACAGTAGGATCAGCAAAAAGTCCAACTGCAATTGTACCCCAGATACCGTTCATCATATGAACTGCAACAGCACCAACAGGATCGTCGATGTGGAGAACGTAGTCAAGAAGCCATACGCCGAAAGGAACAAGAAGTCCTGAAACAATGCCGACTACAATTGCGCCTACAGCGTTAAGAGCGTCACAGCCTGCTGTAATGCCGACCAGTCCGGCAAGAGAAGCGTTAAGACACATTGAAACATCAGGCTTGCCGTATTTGATCCATGTAAAGATCATGCAGGTAACAGTAGCGATTGCCGGAGCAATTGTTGTAGTAACGAAGATAGAACCGAGCTGAGGAACAGAAGTTGCAGCAGCACCGTTGAATCCGTACCAGCCGAACCAGAGGATAAAGCAGCCTAAAGCGCCAAGAGTAAGGGAGTGACCGGGAATTGCGTGAACCTTTGTGACCTTGCCGTTCTTGTCAGTAGTGAATTTACCGATACGTGGTCCGAGGATTTTAGCACCGATAAGTGCTGAAACACCGCCAACCATGTGGATTGCGCATGAACCAGCAAAATCGTGGAAGCCCCAGTTTACAAGCCAGCCGCCGCCCCAGATCCAGTGAGCCTCAATGGGGTAGATGAGAGCTGAGATAATGCCTGAATAAACACAGTATGAAATGAATTTAGTTCTTTCTGCCATAGCTCCGGAAACGATTGTAGCTGTTGTAGCACAGAATACAAGGTTAAATACGAAGCTGGACCAGTCAAATTCTGCATAGTTTGTGATAATATCGAAACCGGGCTTGCCGATAAGTCCTGCAGCGTCCTCACCAAGAAGAAGCCCGAAGCCAATTAAGATAAATACAACTGTACCGATACAGAAGTCCATCAGGTTTTTCATAATAATGTTACCGGCGTTTTTAGCTCTTGTAAAGCCGGTCTCAACCAATGCGAATCCGCACTGCATAAAGAATACAAGTGCTGCGCCTATCAGGAACCAGACGCCGAATGTTGCGCTGCCGACAGTTTCTTCAACAGCAGCCATAAGTTCTGTGTTCATAAAATCAACCTCCGTTGTTGTATATTGTGTCGCAATTTTCAAAGGTACCTGAAAATGAAAACCGAATATAAACAAAAAAAGCGCTGAAAAAAGTCCTGATAACTTTTTTCAGCGCCCTTGCTGTTTATGCTATTATTATATACCCCGAAGAATTTTTTGTCAACAGGTATTGTGCATATAGATTTTAAAAAATATTTTTGGATTTTTATGCAAATATCAGAATATAGGCTCTCAGCTTTGATTTTAATGGTTTTTTTGAAAAAATCTGAAATTTTTTAATCCCAGACTATTGACAAACAAAAAAAAATGATGTATGATATATACAGTCGAATAAAGAACGAGGATGTTCATTAAATGCATAAGGGTATGCCTTATTAAGCTGCTCTTTATGTATTTAATGAGCATCTTTTTTTGTTTATTCATAAGTGACTGTTTGCTTTGAACAGTCCGGGTGTAATCAGCAGGCTTATATGTGCAGTGTTACTGTTTCAGACAATGGCGTATGAGATATAAATTGCGGCACATCAATAAATCTGTGTTATCTTAATCATATATACTATATAAGGAGGTCTTTCTTATGCTTAAAGAAGGAGAAATCAGAATCCCGTCCGGCTGTGCCATTTCGGGTATCTTTAACAAGAAAGGAAAGCCGATAAACGGCAGGACTATTATTGATTCCATTGCTACAATGCATGACAGATCAAACGGTCTGGGAGGCGGTTTTGCCGGCTACGGTATTTATCCCCAGTACAAGGACGCCTACGCATTCCACGTTTTCTATGACAGCGCTGAAAGCAAGATCGAATGTGAAAAATACCTCGACAGACACTTCGACGTGATAAACCTTTCAAAAATTCCTACAAAGAAAATTCCGGCTATCACAAATGAGCCTCTTATTATGAGATATTTCCTGAATCCGCTTCATAACAAGCTTGTTGAGTGCCAGCTTCAGGAGGACGAGTATACCGCACGCTGTGTAATACATATAAATACAATTATCGACGGTGCCTACGTCTTTTCAAGCGGCAAGAACATGGGCGTTTTCAAGGCTGTAGGCTTTCCGGAGGATGTTGGTGAATTTTACCGGCTTGACGAATACGAGGGCTACTGCTGGACAGCTCACGGAAGATATCCTACAAATACTCCCGGCTGGTGGGGAGGCGCTCACCCCTTTGCTCTGCTGGATTATTCAATAGTCCACAACGGAGAAATTTCCTCCTACGATGCAAACAGACGTTTTATAGAGATGTTCGGCTATAAATGTACGCTGCTTACCGATACTGAGGTAATTACATATATAATTGACTACCTTAACAGAAAGCAGGGACTTACTCTTGACGAGGTAGCTGATGTAATTGCTGCTCCGTTCTGGGATACTATCGACTCCCTTGAGCCGGCTAAGCGCAATAAGCTTACATATCTCAGAAATGCCTTTTCAAGCCTGCTTATCACCGGACCATTCTCCATTCTTCTTGGATTCAAGGGCGGCATGATGGCTCTTAATGACAGACTGAAGCTCCGTTCAATGGTTATTGCTGAAAAGGGAGATACAGTTTATGCTGCCAGTGAGGAATGTGCTATCCGTGTTATCCAGCCTGACCTTGATAAGATATGGTCACCAAAGGGCGGAGAAGCATTCATTGTAACTTTAGAGGAGGGTATTGACTAATGTCTGTAAATTATGATTTTCCGGATTACGAAATCGTCAGAAATCCTGACAGATGCGTGAAATGCCGTGTATGTGAAAGACAGTGTGCCAACGAAGCGCACTACTATGATGAGGACCTTGACATGATGATGTGTGACAGTACAAAATGTGTTACCTGTCACAGATGCGTGTCACTTTGTCCTACAAAAGCTATAAAGATCGTTAAGACTGACCACACATTCAAGGAGAATGCCAACTGGACCTCTCAGGCTATCAAGGAGATATACCGTCAGGCTGAGTCAGGCGGAGTGCTGCTTTCCTCAATGGGAAATCCGAATCCGCTGCCTATTTACTGGGACAAGATACTCATTAATGCATCTCAGGTAACAAATCCTCCGATAGACCCGCTGAGAGAGCCAATGGAAACAAAGGTATTTCTCGGAGCTAAGCCTTCAAAAATCGAGAGAAATGAAAAGGGCGAGATTATCAACAATCTTTCGTCTCAGGTAAAGCTTGAAGTGCCGATAATGTTCTCAGCAATGTCTTTCGGTTCAATAAGCAAAAATGCCCATGAAAGCCTTGCAAGAGCTGCTGCTGAGCTTGGTACTCTTTACAATACCGGTGAGGGCGGTCTGCATAAGGACTTCTATCAGTATGGTGCAAATACTATCGTTCAGGTAGCTTCCGGACGATTCGGCGTGCATAAGGACTACCTTGAAGCCGGAGCTGCTATAGAGATAAAAATGGGACAGGGCGCTAAACCGGGTATCGGCGGACATCTTCCCGGAGCTAAAAACGTAGGCGATGTTTCAATGACACGTATGACGCCGGAAGGCTCTGACGCTATTTCTCCTGCACCTCATCATGATATTTATTCTATTGAGGACCTGAGACAGCTTATCTACTCCCTTAAAGAGGCTACAAATTACAAGAAGCCTGTTATTGTAAAGATAGCAGCAGTACATAATGTTGCAGCAATTGCCTCCGGTATTGCAAGAAGCGGTGCGGATATCATTGCAATTGACGGCTTCAGAGGCGGTACGGGAGCAGCTCCCACAAGAATACGTGACAATGTTGGTATTCCCATAGAGCTTGCCCTTGCAGCTGTTGACCAGAGACTCCGTGACGAGGGAATCAGAGGAAACGTTTCAATTGTATGCGGCGGTTCAATCAGAAATGCTGCTGACGTTGTAAAGGCTGTTGCTCTTGGAGCAGACGCTGTATATATCGCCTCCGCAGCAGTAATAGCTCTTGGCTGTCACCAGTGCAGAAGCTGTCATGCAGCTAAGTGCAACTGGGGTATAGCAACTCAGCGTCCCGACCTTGTTAAGAGACTTAATCCCAACGTTGGTTACAAGAGACTTGTTAACCTGGTAAATGCCTGGAATCATGAAATAAAAGAGATAATGGGCGGTATGGGTATCAACTCTATCGAGAGCCTTAAAGGCAACCGTCTTATGCTCAGAGGTGTGGGACTTACGGAAAAAGAGCTTGAAATTCTCGGAATCAAGCACGCCGGCGAGTAATTCAGGGAGGAAATATTGCTATGAAACGTATATATGTCAATGAAGAATGGTGTCTTGGCTGCCACCTCTGTGAATTTCACTGTGCATTTGCCAACACCAACAAGGAAGATAAATGCTACGAAAACGATATGGCTAAGTCTCTCAGGGGGATAAAGATCAACCCGAAGATTCAGGTGGAGGAGGGCGATAAAATCAATTTTGCCGTCAGCTGCCGCCACTGTGAGGATCCGATGTGCGTAAAGTCCTGTATTACCGGAGCACTTTCACTTAATGACGGTGTTATCAATATTGTCCAGGACAAGTGTGTTGGCTGCTATACCTGTATTCTCTCCTGTCCCTACGGAGCTATCATGCCCTCCAATACAGGAGTTGTTCAGAAATGTGAGCTTTGCATGAAGAATAACTGCGGCGAGCCTGCCTGCGTAAAGGCGTGTCCGAATCAGGCAATTGTCTATGAAGAAAGGTAAGGTGTATCAGATGAAATATGTAATTATCGGAAACTCCGCTGCTGCCGTCGGCTGTATCGAGGGTATCAGGGAAAAGGATAAAAAAGGCAGCATTACCGTAGTTTCCAATGAAATTCACCATACCTATTCTCGTCCTCTTATTTCCTATCTTCTGTACGGAAAAACTGATGAGGAGCGTATGAAATACCGTCCCGACAGCTTCTACGAGGATAATGGCGTTACAACTATGCTGGGACGTACTGCTGTAAAAATCAATCCAGACAAAAAGACTGTGGAGCTTGACGACGGAACAGCTCTCAGCTATGATAAGCTTCTTGTCGCAACAGGCTCAAAGCCTTTTATTCCGCCTATGGAGGGACTTGACACTGTTGAGAAAAGCTTTACCTTTATGACTCTTGATGATGCAAAGGCTCTTGATGCCGCCCTTACTAAGGACAGCAGGGTACTTATAGTCGGAGCAGGTCTTATCGGACTGAAATGTGCTGAGGGTATATTTGATAAAATCGGACATCTTACGGTTATCGACCTTGCAGACCGCATACTTCCCTCAATTCTTGATGAAAAGGGTTCTGAGCTTGTTCAGAAATTCCTTGAGGACAAGGGCATTGAATTCAGACTGGGTACAAGTGCTGCTTCCTTTGACGGAAACAAGGCTGTACTGACAAACGGCGATGAAATCGAATTTGATGTACTTGTTGTTGCAGTGGGAGTTCGTCCCAATACTGAGCTTGTTTCTGAAGCTGGAGGAAGTGTTGACAGGGGAATAGTTACGGATAAATACTCCAGAACAACTATAACTGATGTATATGCAGCCGGAGACTGTGCAAAAAGTCACGACATCACAACGGGAACAGACCGCATTCTTGCGCTTCTGCCTAATGCGTATATGCAGGGTGTTGCAGCCGGCCGTCACATGACAGGCGCTGATATGCCCTATGAGAATGCAATGCCCATGAATGCAATAGGCTTTTTCGGATATCACGTTATTACTGCCGGAAACTATGACGGCGAGGAGCTTGTGACCTGCGACGGCATGAACTACAAAAAGCTTGTTGTAAAGGAAAACTGTCTTAAAGGCTTTATAATGATAGGCGATGTTCGCCGTGCAGGAATCTATACAAAGCTTATCCGTGAGAAAGTGCCCCTTGATACCATTGATTTTGAGCTTATCAGCAGAAAGCCGCAGCTTATGGCGTTCAGCAGAGAAGAAAGAGCAAAACAGCTGGGAGGTAAAAAATAATGAAAATTACTGCAAATCTTATGCATTTTCAGGCTCTTAACAGTGATGTTAGAAATTCTCCCGACAAGGAGATAATCATAGATAAATGTATCGGTCAGAGATACATCGGTTCCGGACTTTCCGGAAAGAAGATAAAAATTAACGGAACTCCCGGAAATGCTCTCGGAGCTTATCTTGACGGAGCAAGCATCGAGGTTTTCGGCAATGCACAGGACGCTGCCGGAGATACTATGAATGAGGGAGAAATAATAATTCACGGTTCTTCCGGAGACGCTACAGGCTACGCTATGAGAGGCGGAAAGATATTCGTTCAGGGCAGTGCCGGTTACCGTGCCGGAATCCACATGAAAGCATACGAGGAAAAGATTCCGAAGCTTGTAATCGGCGGCTGTGCAGGAAGCTTTCTCGGCGAATATCAGGCAGGCGGCGTTATACTTGTTCTTGGCATCGGTCAGGACGAGAGCTGTCCTGTAGTCGGAAATTTCTGCGGAACAGGTATGCACGGCGGCAAGATCTTCCTGAGAACAAATGATATTCCGAAGCGTCTTCCGAAGCAGGTAGCTGTAAGCGAGGCTGACGAAAACGATATGGCAGAAATTGCTGCTCTTGTTGAGGAATACTGCGGTTACTTCGGAGGAGACAGCAAAAAGCTGCTCAGCGACAAGTATCTGAAGCTTTTGCCAAATACCAAAAATCCATATAAGAGACTTTATACCAATAATTAAACCGTCAGTTGAGCGATAAATTGTAAAACGCCCTTTACAATTTCAGCAGAATATAGTATAATAAAGGGGACAGATATTATTCTGCCCTCTTTTCTTGCTAACTTTTCCGGTTCAGCCGGAATTTTACGGAGGTTACAATATGATGTGTTTTTCTCCTAAGGAGATACTGGATTTTGTCGAGGAAAATGATGTAAAGTTCATTCGCCTTACTTTCTGCGATATGTTCGGCAATCTTAAAAATGTGGCAATCATGCCTGATGAGCTGCCAAGAGCCTTTGAGTACGGAATCCCCTTTGATGCTTCATGCATTACTGACGGATATTCCGATCTGCTCCTCGTTCCGGACATTCAGACGCT
>JAEDLA010000001.1 GCA_016295545.1 Oscillospiraceae bacterium
AAATGTCATTGTCTCAACTGCTGTTTTATTAAGCTGCAATTCAATATATGCTATATCTCCCGGCTTAACAGCAGAATTGAGTGTACTGAAACTAACGTTTATGTCCTCTGTCAATCCAAGATTTTTATTATAGCCTGTATCAGTTTTAGGATATACAGCATAGGCACCTCTGTTTACTCCGTTGTCGCCGGAACCTATTGCAGGACTTCCCTCTTTCAAAGTAAAGTCACCTTCTGCCGCATTTACAAACATGGGATCTACGCCAAGCTCTGTTTTTGAATTAATCTGTTTATTGAATGATTCTACAGTAATTGATGGCTGAACAGGATCCATATAGTGTACGTAATCGTCTTTTCTTGCAGAATACCAGAGATTGTTTCTGTAAATCTGAGGCCCGCCGCCCTTTAAATCAAGTCCATGCCACTGATGAAATCCGTTTACAGATGTTTGCTTAACAAGAATACCGGCTGTTTCATTCTGATTATACATACTGCTGTTATCCTCGTAAGCGATATTATTTCTCACCTCGTCACGCCATGATCTGTCAAGGCAGATTCCATTTTTAAGGTTGTATGCAACATTGTTAATCCACCTTGCATTCCACGTTGAACCAGTATCCCAGAACGCAGTAAAAAGTCCCGATTCTATACGTTGTGCAGGAAAATCTGTGAAATGTTCTGAATCTGCCGGCATACGCTTGTTTTCATCAAGAGGCTTATTGTAGACAATGTTTTCATACGCCCAGTTTCTTTCACAGCCTGATTCGTTAAACATGAAATATGCAGTATTATGTGCAACATTTCTGACTGCCGTAAAATCTCTTACGCAGATATCAAGCCATATTGTACCGCCGTTTACAGAACCTCCGGAATAATTGAATGCAAATGCATTATGCTGATTATTCTCAAATCTGCCGCCTAAAGTTGACGATTCCGAACCGCTGTAATCGGAATTTTTGCCTATAGCGCCTATAAAAGTGTTTTCAGCTATAATATTGTCTTTTGAACCGCCGTCATAGCAAAGAGTTTCGCCGTAAATGCTCTGAAAATGATTATTTCGTACAACATTCAGTCTGCCACTGACCGGAAGGGTAACATCACCACGAAGTACACCGCCCATAGTCCAATGCCATGGGGAGCTGTAAATACAGCCAAGATTTTCAAATCTGTTATTAATCACAACATTTCCCGTACCATTAATATTAATTGTATTTCGGACATATTTATAATCCTTGAAAACAAAGCCTTCAATCCAGATGTAATCTCTCTGGAAAAGATTAAAAACGTCAGTAAGCTCATTTTTTCTTCCTGCAATTGAATACTCGATTCCGGCATTATCGTAATGCTTGGTCTGCTCCTCTGTCCAGCCTGTATCTCTGAGCCATTGAGCTTTTACTTCAGGAGTAATAGTTGAGCCGTTGAATTTATCGTTATGTTTGATAATAACCTTACCCATATCAGCCTGTTTTTCAGGTCTGAACACTATCATAGCTTCCTCAGTACCGGATACTTTAGGTCTTATGTCCTCCTCAATATAAGTTCCGGAACGCACAAGAATGGTAGTACCGGGAGTTGCTTCATCAGCGGCTTTTTTGATTGACCTGTAAGGACTCTCAGAAGAACCGTTTCCGGTATAGTCATTTCCGTTCTCAGCAACATAAAGAAATCTGTCGTTTGTTTCAACTGCTTCCGCTTCAGGTGCACTGATAATACCCATATTAAAAAAGAGGATTGGTATCAGAATAAGACTTAACAATCTTGTCCATAGACACTGGGCATTATTTGATTTTTTCATTTTTACAATCATTCCTTTCTATATTAAATAAAATTGCTCCTAAATAAAACAGGAAATTCAGAACAATCTTTACAGTACGACTGTAAAGTCCCTTTAAAAAGCAAGAAATACTGAAAGACTATAACAAATTGTCTCTTAATACTTTTATACAGAATCAGCAACTATTCATTAATATTTATATTTAATATAAATATTATACACCATTATAAATGCAAAATATATCATTTTTATGATATAAATAGCAGAACTATGATATTAAATTACATTTCGTAATTTAAGTTAATTTTGCTGAAAATACATATAATAAAAAGCGGGACAGCCTTATATAAGACCGCTCCGCTTTATTATATACATTATGAACCATTTTCCAGTAAACTACAATTATTCAGCCGTCTCATAAACAAAGTAAAATTTACATAGTATCAGATTTTTTCCGGCAGATAAC
The DNA here is from genome assembly GCA_016295545.1 of Oscillospiraceae bacterium. Taxonomy (GTDB): domain Bacteria; phylum Bacillota; class Clostridia; order Oscillospirales; family Ruminococcaceae; genus Ruminococcus. Next base: position 2,240 of record JAEDLA010000001.1, read on the forward strand.
TCCTACAAGCTCAGGACCAATATTTGCTGCAACAGCAGCTCCGACACGGTAATAAGCTTCTGCTTTTCTGCCGTATTTTTTTGCAATCTCTTTTTCAAGCTCTTTAGCCATTACATCGTCCTTGCCACATACCATCATATAAGGCGTCTGGGGAACCATATTCTTTTCAAGACAGGCAAGCATTCGGGCGATAATATTTTTCTCTCCCCTAATTTTTTCAATAGTACTTGTACCTCCGTCACGAAACTCAATAAGCGGTTTCAGTCCGAGCATTTCACCTGCAAAGGCTGCTGCTGCCGAGATTCTTCCGGATTTCTTTGCATACTTCAATGTCATAGGAACGGCATATACAACGGCTGATTCAAACCATTCCTTAAAATAAGCAACGAGCTCCTCTGCTTCTGCACCCTTTTTGATTTTTTTGACTGCCTCTGTAATGGGATAGCCATAAACTCCTGTATAGCATTTTGAATCAATGTTATAGATATTCAGTTTGCCCTCAGCCTCAGGGTGATTTTCAAAAAAGCTGTCCTTAGCCATAACTGAATTATTGAATGTTGATGAACCCTTTGAATTTATTCCTACATAGATTATATCAGTATAACCCTGCTGAAAAGCTTCAAGATAGTTTTCTTCAAATTCATAGGAGGTTATCTGCGCTGTTTTCGGAATATCACTGAAATTCTCCAGCATTTCATATACCTCAAAGGTGGATTTATCAAATATTTCCTTAAAGCTCTTATCATCAAAGGTAATAGTGAATGGAATAACTTTTATTCCAAGCTCCTGTATTTCACTTTTTTCAAGGTCACAGGCTGAATCTGTAATTATAAGGATTTTCTGCATTTTAATTCTCCTTTTACCACGTATATTTTGTTAGTTTTCCCTCTCTGTTAAGGTCGGGGTAGTCCCACTGCCGCAGAACCTCATAAACTGCAATTGCAGCTGAATTCGATAGATTAAGACTCCTCAGTTCATTCCTCATGGGAATGCGGACACAGCTTTCCGGATTCCTGTATAAAAGCTCCTCAGGCAGTCCCCTGTCCTCACGTCCGAAAACAAGATAGCTGTTGTTTGGATATTTCACGTCACTGTAAGTTTTACGTCCTTTGGTGGTAAAATAGAAAAAATTTCCGTCAGGATTTTTTTCAAAGAAATCCGCAAAATTTTCATAATAGCTTATGTCCAGCTTGTCCCAGTAGTCAAGACCTGCACGTTTCAGGTGCTTGTCTGAGACTTCAAACCCAAGAGGCTTTATAAGGTGAAGCCTTGCTCCGGTAACAGCACAGGTGCGTGAGATATTTCCTGTATTCTGAGGAATCTGAGGTTCTGCAAGGACAATGTTTATATTGTACATTTTTTACGTCCTTATGTATATTATCATATTTACGGCAAAAAATATTACTGTTATGCTGCCGGAAAAAATATTTTCCGGAACATCTGCATAAAAACGCCGGCTGTCCGCCGCTGACAGCTTGCTGATTTTGAAAGGATAAAAGTATGGATATCAAATTGATTACAAAGGGAGCTGCAATCGGTACAGCAACCGGTCTTGTATATTACGCACTCTCCTCCGCAGGCTCAAAAAAGAGACACAGCATTAAGAGAAATGCAGGAAAGGCACTTAAAGCTGCCGGAACAGTTCTTGATGAAATAACCTCAGTTATAATGTAGCCATACCGGAGTTTTTACGGTATGCAAGATAACTTTCCAGAATAATTACAGCTGCAACGGCGTCTACGACTGCCTTTCGTTTTTTTCCTCTCGTATTAGTTGCATTCAGGCAAATATGAGCCGATACAGTCGTACACCGTTCGTCCCAAAGCTTAACGGGACAGTCTGTAAGCTTTGCCAGTTCTTCTGAAAAGAGCTGGCATTTTTCTGCTCTTTCGCCGATTGTTCCGTTCATATTTTTGGGATAGCCAACAACAATTTCCTCTGCGTGGTGTTCCTTTGCAAGCTGAGCAGTTTTCTCTATGCAGCGGTTGAAATCCTTTTCCTGAATAACACAGACCGGTGATGCTATCATTTCGCTTTTTCCGCATACAGCAATACCTGTCCTTGCATCACCGAAATCTACCGACATTATTATCATACTGCACCTCTTACCATGCTTTTACAGAACCGATAATGTCCCTGATGCTGGAAATTCCTTTGCTGTCCAGGAAATCGTTCATTTCCTCAATTATTTTTACAGGTGCAAAGGGATCAGTAAATACAGCTGCTCCGACCTGAACAGCAGAAGCTCCTGCCATCATAAGCTCAATTGCGTCTCTGCCGGAGGATACTCCGCCCATACCGATAACAGGTATCTTTACAGCATTTGCCGTCTGCCACACCATTCTGACTGCAATCGGGAAAACTGCTGGTCCTGACATTCCGCCCACATTATTTTTCAGGACAGGTCTGCAGGTATTGACATCAATTCTCATGCCAAGCAGTGTATTAATCAGGGAAACTGCGTCAGCGCCTGCGGCTTCAACAGCCTTTGCAATCTCCGCAATGCTCGTTACATTAGGAGAAAGCTTGACAACAAGCGGTTTCTTTGTAGCCTTGCGGACACGGGAAGTTACCTCCGCAGCCATTTCACAGCTTGTACCAAAAGCTGCTCCGCCCTGCTTGACATTGGGACAGGAGATATTCAGTTCAAGCATATGAACGTCTGTATCGTCAAGCTTTTCTGCTGCCTCCACACATTCCTCCACTGTAGAGCCTGCAAAATTTGCAAGTATCACTGTATCCTTTTTTAGAAGATTCGGCAGCTCTGTTGAAATAAAATAGTCTATTCCCGGATTCTGAAGTCCTACAGAATTAAGCATTCCGGAGGGAGTTTCTGCTATTCTCGGGGAGAGGTTACCATTTCTTCTGTGCAGAGTAGTACCCTTTGTGGCAATTCCTCCAAGCTTTGAAAGAGGATAAAGCTCCTCATATTCCCTGCCGTAGCCGAATACTCCGGAAGCCGGTATAACCGGATTTTTGAAATCCACACCACATATATTTACAGATAAATCAGCCATTACCAGAGCACCTCCTTGGCATTGAATACAGGACCGTCCTTGCAGACGTGAGCAAAGTATTCCTCGTCATTTTTTACAGTTCGGCAGGCACAGCCAAGACAGGCTCCGATTCCGCACGCCATACGTTCTTCAAGGGAAATTTCACAGAATATCCCCTTTGATTCTGCCATAGCAGCAATATTTTTCAGCATTGGCATAGGTCCGCAGGCATATATTGCGTCTATGCCGCCCTTATTGACAAGTTTTTCAAGGGGCTGAGTTACAAATCCGTGAATACCAAGACTTCCGTCATCAGTACACAGAATAAGCTCTGCACCGGTCTTTTTGAAGTCATTCCGGAGAATTACTGCCTCTGAACCTCTGAAACCGGTTATTACAACAGCTTTTTGTCCGTATATCTCAGCAAGAGGAAGCATAGGCGGAGTACCTATTCCTCCTCCGATAAGAATTACCTTTTTAAAATCAGGATTTACTGTAAAGCCATGTCCCAGCGGAGCAAGCATATCAATGAGAGTTCCCTCGTTAAGCTTTGAAAGCTGCTTTGTTCCCTCGCCTCTTATCTCGAATACGATTCTTATAGTTCCTTTTTTACGATCTATTCCGCAAATGGAAACAGGTCTGCGGAGAGTAAACCCGTCTACTCTTATATGAACGAACTGTCCCGGTACAGCCACTTCCGCTGTTTCCGGACATTCAATTGTAAAGCTGTAGATGTTTCCTGCAATTGCAGTTTTTTCAGTTATGGGATATTTTCCCTGTGTGTATTTCATTTCTGCCTCCTCTAAGGAGCTGTCTTTTTTAAGCCAGTTCCTTATATTTTTGTAATGTCAACAAGCTCTACGTCATCAATAGTTCTGCCTGACTGGAGAACATTTGCCAGTGCTCTTGCCGTATCAATTGCTGTAAGACTGCATATCGAGCGTTCAATAGACTTTCTGCGCATCTTTACGCTGTCTCTTGCAGGCATTCTTCCCTTAGCAGAGGTAGATATAACATAATGTATCTTTCCGCTTTCAAGAAGTGTTATAACATTAGGCTCACCGTCGGAAATTTTTCTTACAAGGTTTGTAGCTATCATATTCCTGTTGAGAACACTCTGTGTACCTGATGTTGCATAAAGCTCAAAGCCCATTTGTGAGAATTTATCGGCAATAGCTATTATCTCCTGTTTATCTGTATCACGGACGGAAATGAGCACTCCGCCCTCCTTTTTAAGGTCATAGCCGGCAGCCACAAGACCTTTCAGCAGTGCGTCCTCAAGATTTCTTCCTATGCCGAGACATTCTCCGGTAGACTTCATTTCAGGTCCAAGCATTGTGTCAACGTCCTGAAGCTTCTCAAAGCTGAATACAGGTACCTTAACTGCAACATAATCTCCTGCAGGATAAAGTCCGCTTTCATAGCCAAGCTCCTTTAATGTTGCACCAAGCATGATTTTTGTTGCCAGGTCAACCATTGGTATTCCTGTAACCTTGCTGATGTAAGGAACTGTTCTTGATGAACGTGGATTTACCTCGATTACATAAACCTCATTATTATATACAACATACTGGATATTAACAAGTCCGACTACATTAAGCTCATTTGCAAGAAGCCTTGTGTATTCAACTATTGTATCTGTGATACGCTTTGAAAGATGCTGTGCAGGATAAATTGAAATTGAGTCACCTGAGTGAACGCCTGCACGCTCAACGTGCTCCATGATTCCGGGAATAAGGAAGTCTGTTCCGTCACAGATAGCGTCAACCTCAACCTCAGTTCCCATCATATATTTGTCAATGAGCACAGGGTTTTCAATCATATGACTGGTGATAATTCCCATGTACTCCACAACATCTGCCTCTGAATGGGCAATTATCATATTCTGTCCGCCAAGAACATAGGACGGACGGAGAAGCACAGGATATCCCAGACTTTCAGCTGCCCTGACAGCTTCTTCGGTTGTCATTACTGTATGACCGCAGGGACGTGGAATACCGCACTTTTCAAGGACTTCATCAAAGCGCTCCCTGTCCTCAGCAGCGTCTATCATGTCAGCAGATGTTCCAAGAATTCTTACGCCCATATCGGAAAGATGACGTGTCAGCTTGATTGCTGTCTGTCCGCCGAACTGAACTACAACGCCGTAGGGCTGCTCAGTTTCAATAATAGCTTCAACATCTTCCTTTGTAAGGGGGTCAAAATAAAGTCTGTCACCTGTGTCAAAGTCGGTAGATACGGTTTCAGGGTTATTATTGCAGATTACTGCCTCGTAGCCCTCCTCTTTGAGAGTCCATACACAGTGAACGGAACAGTAGTCGAACTCGATACCCTGACCAATTCTTATAGGACCTGAACCGAAAACGATGACCTTTTTCTTGTCAGAGCCTTTGCGCTGAATGAACTGCTTTGCTTCATTCTCCTCGTCAAAGGTGGAGTAGAAATAAGGTGTTTCAGCCTTGAATTCTCCGGCACAGGTATCAACCATTTTGAAAACGGCTTTTTTGTGTGCAGGACACTTCTGACCGGAAATTCTCTCAATCGTGCTGTCAAGATAACCGTACTGCTTTGCAAGGTTATACTTTTCAACAGTAAGCTCGTCCTTAGCAAGCCACTTTTCAAGATTTACAAGATTCAGCAGCTTGTTCAGGAACCATTTGTCTATCATTGTCAGCTCGTGTATCTCGTCAACCGATACTCCCCTTTTCAGAGCCTCAAATACCTGGAATGAACGCTCATCATCAACAGTTTTCAGCATCTGGAGGATTTCTCCGGTAGACTTGCTTTCAAGCTTTTTGAGGTTCATTGTATCGATTCCAAGCTCAATTGAACGGACAGCCTTCATCATTGCCTGTTCAAAGCTAGTGCCGATTGCCATTACTTCTCCGGTAGCTTTCATCTGAGTACCAAGAGTTCTTTTTGCGTATACAAATTTATCAAATGCCCACTTCGGGAACTTAATTACAACATAGTCCAATGCAGGCTCAAAGCAGGCATAGGTCTTGCCTGTTACCTGATTTACTATTTCGTCCAGAGTATATCCAATAGCAATTCGTGTTGCAACCTTAGCAATAGGATATCCCGTAGCCTTTGAAGCAAGGGCAGAGGATCGTGATACTCTGGGATTAACCTCAATTACAGCATACTCGAAGCTTGTGGGGTGAAGTGCAAACTGACAGTTGCAGCCGCCCTCGACTTTAAGCTCCTTGATAATATTAATAGCCGCTGTTCTCAGCATCTGATACTCTCTGTCAGTGAGAGTTACTGCCGGAGCTATTACAATACTGTCACCGGTGTGAACTCCCACAGGGTCAAAGTTCTCCATTGAGCAGACAGTGATAACATTACCCTTGCTGTCACGGATTACCTCGAACTCAATTTCCTTCCAGCCGCTTATGCACTTCTCGATAAGCACCTGAGTAATAGGAGAAAGTCTCAGTCCGTTTTTCGCAATATCTCTCAGCTCATCTTCATTATCAGCTATACCACCGCCTGTACCGCCAAGAGTAAATGCCGGACGAACGATAACAGGATAGCCAATGCTTTGAGCAAAGTCCACAGCGTCCTCAATAGTCTCAACGACCTTTGAGGGTATACACGGCTCTCCAATTTTTTCCATTGTATCCTTGAAAGCCTGTCTGTCCTCAGCCTTGTGTATAGTCTCAGGATCAGCTCCCAGAAGCTTTACATTGTGGGACTCCAGAAATCCCTCCTCAGCAAGCTGCATTGAAAGGGTAAGACCAGTCTGTCCGCCAAGTGTTGACAAAACACTGTCCGGTTTCTCAATTTCAATAACTCTCTTTACAACATCAAGAGTAAGGGGTTCGATATATATTTTATCTGCCATTGCCTTGTCAGTCATGATAGTTGCAGGATTTGAATTGATAAGAACAACTTCAAGTCCCTCTTGCTTCAGGGCACGGCACGCCTGAGTTCCGGCGTAGTCAAATTCAGCAGCCTGTCCGATTATAATAGGTCCGGAACCAATAACAAGAACCTTTTTAATATCACTTCTCAGCGGCATATTACTTGCCCTCCTTGTCCATATTTTTTATAAACTCATCAAAGAGATATGCTGTATCAAGAGGTCCTCCGTGAGCCTCAGGATGAAACTGGACAGTAAAGGCATTTACCATGCTGTATCTGATGCCCTCACAGGTTTTGTCATTAGCATTAATGTGAGAAACACTGCCGATCTCAGGAGAAATACTGTCTCCTACAACTGCATAGCCGTGATTCTGGCTTGTTACATAGGTAAGACCGCTTTCAAGGTCAATTACCGGCTGATTAGCACCTCTGTGACCGTATTTCAGCTTTTCAGTTCTTCCGCCGTTGGCAAGAGCCATAAGCTGATGACCAAGACATATACCGAAAATTGGGATACCAAGCTTTTGAATCTCTCTGATATTTTCAATGATTTCTGTATTTTCGCTGGGGTCTCCCGGTCCATTGGAGAACATTATTCCATCCGGATTTACAGCCTTTACAGCCTCAGCAGTTGTATCAGCAGGCACTACAATTACCTCGCAGCCTCTGTTTACAAGTTCCTGACGGATATTTCTTTTGTAGCCGAAATCGAAAAGCATTACCTTATACTTCGGAGAATCGCCGCTGTAGGTAATAGTTTCCCTGCCTGTAACACTTTTAACGGCGTCCCTTATCTCATAGGCTCTGATTTTTTCAAGAAGCTCATCTTTTTTTGCATAGACATCATCAGTTGTGATAACACCGTTCATTACACCGACTTCACGGATAATACGGGTAAGGCGGCGTGTGTCTATATTGCATATTCCGATTATATTATGCTCAGTAAGGAAATCATTTATATTGCCTTCCATTCTGAAATTTGAGGGGGCATTGCACCACTCCCTTACAATATATCCGCTTACGTATGAACTTGAGGACTCATTATCCTCGTGATTCACACCGTAATTTCCTATAAGCGGAAATGTCTGAGTAACTATCTGTCCGTAGTAGCTGGGATCGGTAAGAGTTTCCTGATAACCGGTAAGACCTGTTGTGAAAACAACCTCTCCGATAACAGTACCACTTGCACCACAGCTTATGCCCTCAAATATTTGTCCGTCAGCAAGAAGCAGATATGCTTTTTTGCCCTGATTGAATAAAGACATTGTATCATTCCTTTCAAGCTTTGTGTAATTGAAATATGCGCAGCAGCGCTTCTATAAAGCTTATTTCAGATTAATATAATTAGTAATATCGTCTCTCATGCGGATAGCTTCACGGCGGGCAGCCATTGCAAATTCCCTTTCATCACAGCCCTCTTTTTTGTATGCGCACATAACTGCACGGGAGGAATTCACTATTGCTCCAAGACCGTTTTCATCAAAAGCACCCTTTATGCCCTCTGCTCCGCCGCCCTGTGCTCCGTAGCCGGGAACAAGGAACATTGTATGGGGAAGTCTCTTTCTCAGCTCAGAAAGCTGCTCCGGATAAGTTGCTCCCACAACAGCTCCTACAGCGGAATAGCCATATCTGCCAATTGTATCAGCGCCCCATTTTTCACACATATCGCCCATTACTGCATAAACAGGTGTATCTCCGATAAGCATATCCTGAAGCTCGCCGCTGGAGGGATTAGAGGTCTTTACAAGAACGTATATTCCCTTGTCACGTTCCTTGCACACATTGAGAAGCGGAGCTATTCCGTCTGTTCCAAGATATCCGTTCACGGTAAGAGCGTCGGCGCCAAAGGCTTCCATTTCGCAGTCTCCGACCTTAACCATGCCGATATGAGCATTTGTATAAGCCTCCATGGTAGCTCCTATATCGTTTCTCTTGCCGTCTGTAATAACAAACATTCCGTTGAGCTTTGCATAGCGTATAGTTTTTTCCAGTGCCTTGATTCCGTAATGACCGTACATTTCATAATATGCTGCCTGTGGCTTTATAGCAGGCACAATATCATGTATCTGGTCAATTATTGCCTGATTAAAGGCGAAAATAGCCTTTGCAGCAGCTTTCAGCGTCCAGCCGTCATCATCAAGGAAGCGGCGCTGAAGATACTCCGGAACATATTCAAGCTTTGGATCAAGTCCTACTACTGTAGGATTTTTCAGTTCAATTATCTTATCAATAAGTCTGTCAAATGACATTTTATACATCACCTTTCGTCATATTTTATTTTGCCTTTTGATATTGTAATTATGGGCTTTCCTTTAAGCGTCATGCCCTTGAAAACTGTATTATGTGATTTTGAGTGAAGCTTCTCCGGCTGGACTACCCATTCCTTATTGATATCAGCTATCATAAGGTCAGCAATTTTTCCCTCACATATAGCAGGAATTTCAAGTCCCAGAAGCTTTCTCGGATTGACGCACATAAGCTCTGCTATCCTGTTCAGGCTTACGTGACCTGTATGATAAAGTCCTGTCAGTGAAGCGGCAAATGATGTTTCAAGTCCCACAACGCCGTTGGGAGCTTTCTCAAAGTCAGCCTTTTCCTCAGCTGCATGAGGAGCATGGTCAGTGATTATACAGTCAATCGTACCGTCCTTTATTCCCTCGATAACAGCTTCAACATCACGCTTAGTTCTCAGCGGCGGATTCATTCTGTAGTCTGCATCACGCTTTTCAAGAAGCTCGTCAGTAAGCAGAAAATAATGAGGAGCAGTTTCACAGGTAACCTTAACGCCGTGCTTTTTGGAGCATCTGATAATCTCCACACTACCCTCAGTGCTGACATGGGCAATATGAATCCTTGCTCCCACTGAACCTGCAAGAACTATCTCTCTTGCAGTAATCATATCCTCCGAAGCTCTGTCCATACCCTTCACACCAAGCTTTTGTGAGATTTCTCCTTTGTTCATGATTCCGCCGTCAATTATTGAAAGATCTTCGCAGTGAGAAATGACAAGAAGTCCGTTTTCATTGGATTCTTCAAGTGCTTTCCGCATCATTTCTGCATTTTCCACAGGTCGTCCGTCATCGGAAATACATATACAGCCTGCTTCTTTCAGTGCTTCATAGTCGCACAGTCCCTTTCCCGACATTCCACTGGTAATACAGCCCACAGGGTACACATCAACTCCTGTATCTGCTGCTTTGCCGGTTATATACCTGACAGTTTCTGGATTATCGCATGGAGGGATAGTATTCGGCATTGCACATACTCCGGTAACTCCGCCTGCAAGGGCGGCTTCACAGCCGGAGAGCACGTCCTCCTTATAGGTAAGTCCCGGGTCTCTGAAATGAACGTGCATATCAAAAATTGAGGGGAACAGCACCAGTCCTGTACCGTCTATTACCTCATCAGCAGTACAGTCGTGGATTTGTCCTACCATGCTGATAATGCCGTTTTCAATAAGAACATCTGTGACGGTATCAAGCTCGCTGTCAACTGCCCTTATATTTTTTATGAAAAGTGAATTACTCATAAAACCTCCTTTTCGGTATTGAATATTGCTGCGGAATCGATTTCATCAAGCTCACTGACAAAAACCTTGACTATCTCATTTCGTGCCGTAGGAAGATTTTTTCCCACATAATCGGGACGGATAGGCAGCTCACGGTGACCTCTGTCAACAAGCACAGCAAGCTGTATAAGCTGAGGTCTGCCCCTTTTAATAAGGGCATCTATGGCAGCACGGGAGCTTCTTCCGGTATAAATAACATCGTCCACAATAATGACCTTTTTGTTTTTCACTTCAAAGGGAAGGTCGGTTTTCTCAATATGGTCCTTAACCACAATATCGTCACGATAAGGAGTAATATCTATCGCTCCGCATGGGACGGTTATTTTTTCAAGCTCGGAAAGCTTGTCGGCAATACGCTGTCCGAGAACTGCTCCCCTTGAAAAAATTCCTACAACGCAAAGGTTTTCCGCACCCTTGTTGCGTTCAAGGATTTCATAGGAAATACGGGCAATAGCTCTCTGCATTGCCTTTTCATCCATAATAACTCTTTTCTCTTTCAAAACGATTCTCCTAACGAAAAAAGCCCGCCTGTGGTGACAAGCGAGCGTTCAAGCATATACAGCTAAAGCTATGGCAGCAATATAAGCGAAAATAAGCGACACGCCTTGTCAACCTCACAGGATCAACTTAAAGGGTTCTGAAAAATATTATAGCACACATTTTCTGATTTGTCCAGTATTTTCTCAAATTAAAGTTTTTAATTATTTTCAACATCAGGTTCAGCTATGAGGAATTTGATTTTCTTTCCCTCATTCATAAACATTGTCTCATGCTCTGTAACGAAATTTTCTATTCCTGATTCATTTTTCAGGTCACGGGTGAGAAACTTAACCCTGTATCCGGCTTCTGCAAAATATTCCAGTGATTCTTCAAAAAGCTCATCATCATCTGTTTTGAACCAAAGCTCTCCTTTCAGGAACTTCTTATAATTCAGCAGCTGCCGTGTATGTGTGAGTCGTCTTTTCTTATGCTTTTTCTTAGGCCACGGGTTGCAGAAATTTATATATATCCTGTCAGCATGGTCGTTTTCGTCCCATGCAAGGTCCATACGCTCTATATTCTGTATCGCTATGCGAACATTTTCAGGAGCTGTTCCTTTATCGGAATATGCAGATTCAAGCTTTCTTTTGGCAAGGACAAGCATCTCGTTTTTTATGTCCATTGCAATAAAATTTATCTCCGGGTGCGCAGGCGCTGCCTGCGAAATAAAGCCACCCTTTCCGCAGCCAAGCTCCAGATAAAGGGGCTTCTGACTGTCGGGGAAAATCCTGTTCCAGCTGCCCTTATGCTCCTGGGGCTGTGTTATGTAAAACGGACAGGCTTCAAGCTCAGGCTTAGCCCATGGTTTATGTCGTATCCTCATTATAATACCTCCAAAAATTTCTGGTACTGCTCTGCCGGTAAGTCTGCTTCACAAAAACAGACGGAAATCCCACCGGTGATAATACTATTATAGCATACTTTAATGAAAATTCCAATACTATTTGATATTGTGCATATTACAGGAATGTCTTGACATTTATTTGAAAAAGCTGTATAATAGAATATATATTTATAGTAAATTATACCAATCGCTGGAATCTCATCAGAATAAAAGGAGTTGCTGCAAATGAGACTGCTGATTATTGAGGACGAAAAAAGCCTGTCTATGGCGTTAAAGGAACTGTTTGTCTGTGAAGGATTCTTAGTTGATACCGCCTTTAACGGTGCAGACGGACTTGACAACGCTCTGAGTGGAATTTACGATATTATCATTCTTGATGTTACTCTGCCTAAAATGAATGGTATAGAGGTTTTAAAGGAAATACGGAGAAATAATATCACCTCTGCCGTTCTTATGCTTACTGCAAAATCTCAGACGGACGACAAAATAACAGGTCTGAAATCCGGTGCTGACGACTACCTTACAAAGCCATTTGCCACAGAGGAGCTGATTGCACGGGTATGGGCACTTTCACGAAGAAAATCTATGGAATACGTTACGGAAACTCTCCGGTATGCTGACATTGAGCTTGACCGTACTCATCACGAACTGAAAAAGGACGGCAAAGGAATAAAGCTCAGCTCAAAGGAATATCAGCTTATGGAGATTCTTATGCTCAATAAGGAAAATGTTGTTAAAAGAGATTACTGTATTTCAAAAATATGGGGCTATGAATCAGATATAGAGTATAACTCAACTGACGTTTATATCTCATTCCTGAGAAAAAAGCTCAATGCACTGAAATCCCGTGCAAAAATCAAGTCTGTCAGAGGAATAGGCTATTCACTGGGGGAAAATGAATGAACAGCTCTCTCAGAAAGCTCCGCACCAAGTATATAGTAACAGCTTCTATTATTGTTTTCTGCGTTATTATGGTCATGGTCTTTATTCTGAATCTCCTTATGCGGATTACATATAAAAACGAGGAAAATATGATTCAAAATGTTATTGAACAAGCGGCAATAACTCACATGAACGAACCGATAACAGAGTATTTTGACCTGAAAGAAGCTCCTCAGACCGAGGGCGGCGACTACATTATCCCACGCAGTCCACGGGATATATCATACGTTACAATGTACGGAAATATCAGCATTAATGACAAGTCGGCTATCTGGTACAGCGCCGGCGGCGGTCTGCTCTTTGAGGCTGAAACGGAAAACGGCAGGGAAATGGTCTATAAGGACTACACCTTTAATAAGGATACTACTAATGTTTCTATCGATTTCAGCAGCTTTGACAATCTGAAATCCGGACTGGTCACTCTTTCCATTGATGAATCCCAGATTATAAGCGACTATTTCCTTGTTTCCGTTGTATGGTGGAAAAATTCAAGCATTGTTCCTGACGGCATGGACGAGGGTATTACCCTTACGCTTGACAGCATTGAGATTCACTATAAAGACAGCCATTCTTTTCCAGAAGCTTCAAATCAGCTTGTCTCCCACAACAGCTTCTCGGATATCTTTGAAAAAAATATTCCTGCCATACTCAATAATGCAGGAGCTTTTTATCTTATCACAGACAAGAAAAATCAGCTTGTTTCCGTTAATAACGGCAATCTGATGAAAACAGTCGAGAATAACGAAGCAAGGGACTATGCAGAACGTGTGCTTGAATCAGGCAGGGATAGTGGTAAAATTAAAATGGACAGCTCCGTTTACTGTTACATAGTCCGTGAGCTTGACGAAATGAACCTTATCATCTTTGTAAACGACAGCTTTACTCATACCGCAAACAGTAATTTACTGAAAATTTCTCTGCTTGTGGGATTTGCTGTGTGGATTTTTCTGTTAATCCTTATAATTATCGTTTCCGGCTACGTTGTAAAGCCTGTTGCTGAAAATATGGAGCGGCAGAAGCAGTTTATCTCCAACGCAAGCCATGAGCTGAAAACACCTGTTACTGTAATTTCCGCAACTATAGACATTATCAGCAGCAAAAAGGGCAGCGACCGCTGGACGGAATGCATTAAGGAACAGACTAAAAAAATGCAGTCACTTATCACCGAACTTCTTGATTTGTCAAAGCTTATTGAAAATCCTGATAACAGGACAGGATTTGAAGTTTGTGACATCAGCTCAGCTGTCAGCAATTCGCTTCTATACTTTGAAAGTCTACTTTTTGAAAGCGGTAAAACGCTGAATAGAGATATTGATGATAATGTTCTGCTTAAATGTGATGAAAATAAAATTTCTCAGCTAACAGGAATCCTTATGGATAACGCACTGAAATATTCAGATGAAAAAAGTGAAATAAGCTTTTCGCTGCACAGGGAAAAGGATAACGCTGTTATGAGATGTACCAACCTCTGCTCTGATTTTTCCGCAAAGAATACATCAAGGCTTTTTGAAAGATTCTACCGCAGTGACAATGACCATTCTCACGAACAGGAGGGCTTCGGTCTGGGACTGTCTATTGCACAGGCCATTACTGAGCTGCACAGAGGTTCAATAAAGGCTGATTATAATGATAATACAGTTACATTTATAATAACTCTCCCGATTCATTGAGCATGAATCGGGAACAAATAATAAATTACTTCTTTGACAGTTGACGTACATATTCAGGAAACGCCATACATGAATGCTTCTTATCATGACACAGATATTGTTTTCATTTTCCACTTGATTTTTTTATGAATGTATTGTATAATATATGATATACTATTGAATTGGCTTATGCCGGATTGGAGATTATTATGTCTGAAATGAACGAATACACCCCTGAGCTTTTTGAGCTTGTTGACGAAGCCGGAAATAAAAAGAATTTTGAACTCATTGATGCTGCTGAATTTGAAGGCGAACAGTATTTTGCTATGGTTCCTGCTATTGAGGACGAAAACTACCTTGACTGCGACTGTGAGCTTGTTATACTCAAAGCAATTGAAGATAACGGAGAGGAAATTCTCGCTTCTATCGATGATGATGAGGAGTTTGAAAAGGTTTCTGCCTTTTTCATGGAGAGAATCGAAGAAGCAATGGAGGATTGCTGTGATGACGATGACTGCTGCTGCGATGACGATTGTTGCTGCCATCACGATGAGGAGTGCGATTGCTGCGAATAAACTGATTTTCAAAATACATAAAATTTCCTGAATTTTTTTCAGAAAACTATTGATTTTTGAAAAAGACTGTGCTATAATATTAACAGATAAAGATATTCTGCCTTGTTCGGGTAAATATAGTTTTTATAATCCAACACATCTAATTAGGGAATTCAGCTCCGGCTGTGGACTGCAGACCTCCCGGTTTCCGGACGAAGGGAGCGAGAAGCAATCGGGCGTTTACCCACCTGCTTCGTGCGGGTTTTATACGCTATATGACGGCAAGGCGGTTTATTTTTTATCATCTGCAAAACGGCTTTATGCCGTTTTTTTGTTTTATGAAAAGCTTTATTTACAGAAAAACAGCTATGCAAAGCGCACAGCTGTTTTTTATGTTTTTTCTTTTACGGAAGCAATCTGTTTATATCTCTTGGGAACATACTTGTCTGCCTTACATTCGGCATATTCAGAAGCTTCATTACAAGTCGTTCAAGTCCTATTCCAAGACCGCCGTGAGGAGGAAGTCCGTATTTGTGTGCTTCAAGATAATACTTGAAATCATCTGGATTAAGTCCCTGTGCTTTCATTTTTGCTACCTGTTCATCATAGTCATGGATACGCTGTCCGCCGCTTGTTATTTCAAGTCCTCTGAAAAGCAGGTCAAACTTGTATGCAAGACGTGAGTCCTCTCTGTCGTTCATTGCATAGAAAGGCGGTTTTGATGACGGGAAGTGTGTAACAAAGATAAAGTCTGAGCCAAATGTCTTTTTAGCGTATTCACAGATAGCTACCTCGTCCTCAGGTTCAAGGTCGAGCTTGTTGCCTGAGCCTTTATCACCAAGAATCTCCTTAGCTTCAAGAAGTGTTACACAAGGTATTTCAGTAATTTCAGGAATATCAGCTTCAAGAATTTCTATCTCATTCTGATAGTGTTCTCTCAGATACTGCATTACGTATCTGAGCATTGCAGTCTCCATAGCCATAACATCATACATACTGTCGATATAGCCCATTTCAAAGTCAAGACCGATATATTCATTGATGTGACGTGATGTTGCGTGTTTTTCGGCACGATACACAGGAGCTATCTCGAATACTCTGTCAAAGAATGCAACTGCTGTTTGCTTGTAGAACTGCGGTGACTGATTGAGAAATGCGTGCTTGTCAAAATAGTCAAGGTGGAAGATGTTAGCTCCGCCCTCAGCTCCCTGAGCAACGATTTTCGGCGTGTGTATCTCAGTGAAATTCTCTTTCAGCATGAATTCCCTGAATCCGTTGCAGACGCCCTCCTGAATCTTGAAAATTGCCCTTTCATAGGGATTTCTCAGAGAAACAGAACGGTTATTCAGATTAACGTCAAGTACACAGCCCAGCTTCTTTCTGGAAACATGGAGAGGATATTCAAATCCGGGATTTGAAATAAGCTTTATCTCTTTGAGAATTATCTCTATTCCGCCGATTCCCTTTTCATTCTCAGTAACAGTACCTGTAATTGAAACAAAATAACCCTCTTTAATACCCTCAATGCTGTCGCTGCACTTATCAGGAGTATAAATTGTCTGAAGAGTGTATCTTCCGGTACGGACAATGATAAAGGAGAAGCCGCTCATGGTTCTTACCTTGTGAACGCAGCACTCAATTGTAATATCCTTTCCGATATTGCTGAGAGCGTCCTCAATGGAGAATTCCTTTTTAAGGTTTTCAGGACTTATCTGCTTTATATTGTTCTTAACGGCAGGCTTGTATGCGTTCTCATTCCTGTATGAAGCCATGTTAAGGCGTATTTCCTCTGTTTCATCTTTCTCGGCAGAAGTTTCAGCAGTTTCAGCAACAGTAACCTGTGAAAGCTTCTGTTCAAGAGCCTCCTTGATAATCTTAGGAGTACAAACACCTCTCAATGACTTACTGCACTGTCCCATAAGGAAGCCGAATACCTTTGTCTCACCGTTTTTGTACTGCTCAACTGTAGCAGCATTTTCGGCAAATACCCTGTCAAGAACCTCGCCGACCTTTGCCATATCATTAACGATAATCATACCGTTTTCCTTAGCAAGAGTTTCAGCGTCCTTTCCGGTATCAATCATCATACGAAGAATTTTCTTTGCATCATTCTTTGAAACCTTTTCAGTATCAGCCATTTCCACAAGCTTAGCAAATTCCTGAGCCGTAAAGGGCAGGCTTTCCATTGAAGCTTCTCCGGAATTAACACGGCGAAGAAGCTCTACTATAATAAAGTTTGAAACCGATTTCGGATTATTATAAGCTGCAACTGCATCATTAAAGAAGTCTGAAACAAGCTTTGAATTTACAAGTATTTTAGCGTCAGCGTCAGAAAGTCCGTATTCATTTACATAGCGTTCAACTCTTTTGTAGGGCAGCTCCGGCAGCTGAGCCTTTATATTGTCAAGCATCTCATCGGTAAAGTTCACCTGTAAAATATCAGGCTCCGGGAAGTAACGGTAGTCGTGAGCGTCCTCCTTGCTTCTCATAGAGGTAGTCTCTCCCCTGTTGTCATTATAACGGCGTGTTTCCTGAACCACCTTATAGCCCATATCAAGCAGTCTTGACTGACGTTTTATCTCGTAGTCAATAGCTCGTGTAATTGATTTAAGGGAGTTAAGGTTCTTACACTCTGTACGTGTTCCGAATTCCTTGTCCTCAGGCTTCATAACTGAAACGTTAACATCGCATCTCAGCGAACCCTGTTCCATTTTACAGTCGCAGACTCCGGCATACTGGAGCAGCAGGCTTACCTTTTCAAAGAAAGCCTTTGCTTCCTCTGCAGATGAGATATCAGGCTCTGTAACGATTTCTATAAGCGGCACACCACATCTGTTATAGTCAGCAAGAGAAACAGCATTGAAGTCGTCGTGGACAAGCTTTCCGGCATCTTCCTCAAGGTGAATACGGTTGATTCTTATGATTTTTTCGCCCTTTGAAGTCTCTATCTTGACTTTACCGTTTATACACAGCGGTCTTTCAAGCTGTGAAATCTGATATGCTTTCGGAAGGTCGGGGTAAAAGTAGTTTTTTCTGTCAAATACAGAAAATTTATTAATATCGCAGCCAAGAGCAAATCCGGCTTTTACGGCGTACTCTACGGCTTTTTCGTTGATAACAGGCAGAGTTCCGGGCATACCCGTACATACAGGACAGCACCGTGAATTCTGACTTCCGCCGAATTCAGCGCTGCAGGTGCAGAATACCTTTGAATTTGTAAGAAGCTCCGCATGGATCTCAAGTCCGATTACTGGAATATATGATGACATTTTCAGCACCTCCGATCAAAGTGTGGGAGCAACAGCTGTAAACTGCTGCTCAAAAGCGTCTGCTGCCTGAATTATCGATGCTTCGTCAAACTGTCTGCCTACAACTGACATACCAATAGGCATACCTGTACTGCTGTAGCCGCAGGTCGTTGAAATAGCCGGAAGTGATGCAATATTCACTGTAACAGTACATATATCAGCCTGATACATCTTTACAGGGTCAGAAATATTCTCGTTTATTCCATAAGCCGGTGACGGTGTGGTAGGAGTAAGGATCACATCGCACTTTTCAAAAATATCAGCATATTCGCCCTTTATCTTCTGTCTCAGTGCAAGCGCCTTTCCATAGTAAGCGTCATAATATCCGCTGGAAAGAGCGTAATTGCCGAGCATAATTCTTCTTTTTACTTCTTCGCCAAAACCTTCACTTCTTGAATTGCAGATAAGCTCATTAAAATTATCGCCTTTTTCACTTCTGTGACCGTACTTGATACCGTCATATCTTGAAAGGTTGGAGGAAGCCTCCGCAGAGGAGATAAGATAGTATGCAGCAACGGCATATTTCAGGCTGGGCATACTGCACTCAACAAGCTCAGCTCCCATTGATTTGTATTTTTCAGCGGCAGCAAGCACGCATTCACGCACTTCGCTGTCAATACCCTCACCGTAGAATTCTTTAGGCAGTGCAATTTTTACGCCTTTCATGGACTGTCCGATTTTTGAGGTATAATCCATTGTATCCTTTTTGGAAACTGTTCCGTCATGGGGATCATAGCCTGCAATTGCATTGAGGATAAGTCCGCAGTCATGAGCATTTTTTGCAAGAGGTCCTATCTGGTCGAGAGATGAAGCAAATGCTACAAGACCATAACGTGAAACACGTCCATAGGTAGGCTTTAAGCCGGTAACTCCGCAAAATGCAGCAGGCTGACGAATTGAGCCGCCTGTATCGGAACCAAGTGCTGCTGCACAAAGAGAAGCTGAAACGCTTGCAGCAGAGCCGCCTGATGAACCTCCGGGAACCTTGTCGGTATCATAAGGATTCTTTGTTTTGGCAAAAGCAGAGGTCTGAGTTGAGCCGCCCATAGCAAATTCGTCCATGCTTACCTTGCCGAGCAGAACAATGTTCTCAGCTTCAAGCTTATCCATAACTGTAGCATTATAAGGCGGAACGAAGTCCCCCAGCATTTTTGATGAACAGGTAGTGCGTATTCCGTCAGTACAGATATTATCCTTTATAGCCATAGGAATTCCGCAGAGAGGCGAAGCATTTCCCTCATCAATGGCTTTCTGAGCCTTTTCAGCGTCAGAATGAGCCTTTTCCTTTGTTACAGTAATATAGCTTTGAATATTTTTGTCATATTTATCAATTCGTGCAAGGTACTCATCGGCAAGCTCAGCCGCAGAAATCTCCCTGCTGTCCAGCATTGTGCGAAGTTCCCGCACGCTTTTTGAAGTTATATCCATAAATTTTATGATACTACGCCGAAACGCAGTTTCTCCTTTCTGATTTTATTCAACGACCTTGGGAACGACAAAGCAGCTATTGCTCTGACGTGCGTTGCTGAGAATTTTTTCCGCAGGCATACTGGGCTGAGAGATATCCTCTCTCAGGTCGTTGAGATAAACATTATGATTATCAGCCAAAGCATCGTAGGTTATATCGATTTCCCTGACAGTGTCCATAATTTCAATGATGCTTGTCATTTCCTTTGCCATTTTAGCAAGCTCCTCATCGTTAAAGGAAAGCTTGCCAAGCTTTGAAAGGTATGAAACCATTTCCAGATCCATGAATTTTACCTCTTTTCGTAATTTGAAATTTACATACAGCTAATATTATACCATATATTGCCGACCATTGCAAGTTTTTTCTTTAATTTTTGCATACTGTTATTAATAATAATACAGAAAAAAGTCCCTTTCCCTTATATATTTACAGTTTAATTTCAATTTCACGCTGCAGTTCAAAGGAATAGAGATAAGCACCTGCAACCTTTTTGCCCGTTGTCAGCTCCATTGCCGATTTATAAAGCTGTATCTGCATCTGATAGCGTCTGCTCAGCTCATCGGCGGAGCATCTTCTGTCTGACTTGTAATCCACAAGAATAAGCTGACCGTTCTCCTCGAAAAGCAGGTCAACTATTCCCTTAATCATGCCGTCTGACTTGCGGAAGGAATCCATAAATTCGTTGTGTATATCAAGCTCCGCAAGAGCAACCATGAATTTCTTCTCACGCCATACATTTTCAGAGCTGCTGATTCTTTTATAAAGACTGCTCCGAAAAAATGCGCTGACATTCTCACGGCTTATGGAATCTGCCTGAGCCTTGCTTAAAAAGCCTCTGCTAATCATGTTGTCTATCTCTTTTTCAGCGTCAGACTGGATATCGTTGAAATTGCAGTACTGGAAAAGCGTATGTATTGCCGTACCCTTTTCAGCACCTGTAAGCTCCTTTTTCTCTCCTGCAAAAGCCGGACGCTTCAGCTTGAAATCAAAGCTTTCCTCGTCTCCGCTGAATTTGCGGCTTATCTGCGTTACACTGAGCTTTGACGGAGTTTTAGAGAGAAAATCATCATACTTAAAGTCAAGTATATCACGAAGCTCATTATATTTCCTCATATCCGGAGATGTTTCAGACTCTTCCTGTTCAGCCCTGTTTTCCTCATCATATTCAACAGTATCTGCTCTTTCAACAGTGAAAAGCTCTCCCCTGAATTTTACACTTGGATAATCAAAACTGTCATTGCTGATATCAAGCATTTTCATAATTTCACTGAATTTTTCGTGATTGAGCATTGATATCCATATCCATTCATCAAAGGTTTTCATATTGCAGACAAGCTCTTTTATATTTCCTCCGGTTATCCAGTTCTTTTCGAGGAGCTTCTTCAACCACTTGATTTTTTCATCATTGACTTTCAAATTGATAAACAGCTTTTGCCTTGCCCTTGTAAGTGCCACATATAAAAGACGCATTTTTTCGCTCAGCTGTTCCCTTTCATTTTTATCCTTTATCTGTTTATAGAAACAGGTTCTGTACCGCCTTACAAGCTCCGGATCATTAAGGATATAGCCGATACAGCCCTCGTCAGTACAAAGAACGGCAGAGGAATCGGCTTTCGGTTTTGAGGAATTCTCTGCTAAAAATATAAACGGATATTCCAGTCCCTTTGATTTATGAATTGTCTTTACCGACACGTAATTACCTGTTGCAGAGCTGATTTTTGCCTGAGTAAGGTCTGCTCCATTTTCCGTTATTCTGTCGATATACCTTATAAATCCGGCAAGTCCTCCTGCTCCCTCAAAGGAAGATGAATCCTCATAGGCTTTAGCATACTGGATAAGGGCACGGAGATTAGCACGCTTTCTTTCTCCATCAGAACCTATCTGCATTACAGCAATAAAATCAGTAGTATCATAAATGCTGCTTATAAGCTCCCCTACTGTCATTGTAATAGAATTCAGACGAAAGCTGTTCAGTGAAACAAGAAAATCCTCGCAGCGGCGTTTAAAGAACATATCAGCTTTATCGCTGTATTTGCCTCTTACAATATCGCTGATTACTGTATAGAGCTTTGCATTTCTGTTAAGCGTTCTGAGAAAAGCTATTTCCTCCAGCTCAAACATAAACATGGGTGACATCATTACAGCGGCCATAGGCACATCAAGAAGCGGATTGTCAATTATCCTGAGCAAATCAAGCAGGACAGAAATCTCCCTCGAACTGAGATAACCTGACGTTTCTTCGCCTTTCGCTTCTATGTCATATTTTTTCAGTGCTGAGATAAAAGCCTCAGAGTATTTATTCTTCTGAATAAGAATACAGAAATCAGAAGGCTGACAGGGACGGATACTGCCGTTTTTTTCCATGACCTGAGTTTTATTTTTTATCATGGAATAGATTTTTCCTGCTGTATATTCAGCTTCTGCATTATAAGTAACCGGCGTTTCATCATCATCATCGTCCGGCTCGTCACAATTTATTAGAGCTATGCTTGTGGTATAGTCAAGGTCTTTTCCCTCATAATCAGCTGCTCCGAAATAAAGCATTTCATCTCCGCTGTAGTTCACATCTCCGCATTTTTCTGACATAAGCTGAGAGAATACAAAGTTGACGTAATCAATTACTCCGGGAGAGCTTCTGAAATTCTGATTCAGAGCAATAGAAACATTCTCCGCTTTCTCTGTTTTACTGTAAGGCACGGAATTTTTCATTGTATTTATGAAATTTTCCGGATTGGCAAGTCTGAATTTATAAATAGACTGTTTGACATCGCCTACAAGGAAAGCATTATTTCCGTACATAGGAGCTCCGTCTGCTCCGGTACGGCAATTTTTGGATAAAAGCTTAAAAATCATGTCCTGCTTATTGTTGGAGTCCTGATACTCGTCTATCATAATTATATCATAGTAATCAGCAATATTTTCAGCAGTCTCAGAGGGAATTATTCTTCCCTCGCTGTCAAAGTCTGCAAGAAGCTCCAGTGCAAGCCTTTCTCCATCGTCAAAGCTGATAGCATTTTTTTCGCATTTCTGCTTCCAGATAAGCTCCTGATACTTTTTAAGCATTTCACACAAAATCAGCGTTACTTCTCTGCTTTCACAAAAATCTCTTTCAAAGTCATCAAAAATGCCGATTGCACTTTTAACTGCACCTTTAAAATTATCTCTTTGCTTTTTATAGATATTTCTTTTTTCAGAATCAAATTCTTCATTTTTCCCCACTGAGGGCATTCGATCAAAAGAGGTACAATAAGCAATTTCAGATTCATCAGGAATTCTGCCTGACTTAAATATATCAAGCAATTTTTCTACACGATTCACATCGTTTTCAGCTACTATATATGATTTTTCAACGCAAGGTCTGTCACCGGTATCCATGAAAATATCATCAAGCATTTCCGAGCATCTTTTTGCAAGCCTGAGTGCTCCCCCGGTAATTTCTTCTGCATTTTCTATGAGCTTGCGGAAATATACAGATTCCTCAGGAGATTTTTCATATTCCGCAGCTGCACGTTCCAGCCAGCGGTCTCTCATTGCTGTTGAGGAAAGAAAATTATCAGCTATATTTATTACTTTTGCAAGCTCCTCATCGTCCTTCATACAGAATTTATCATATAAACAGGAGATTTTTTCATAATCCTGACTGCTGTAATAATTGATAAGCTCGTCCATTGCACGGTCTTTAATAAGCTTGTTCTCATTATCATCAAGCACCGTAAAAGCAGAGGTTATTCCCTGATCTGTTATATTATTGCGAAGAAGCTCAAAGCAAAAGGCATTAATAGTTGAAATTCTTGCACTTTGCAGAAGAATCTGCTGTCTCAGCAGATAGGAATTTCCCGGATCTTCACTTATCATAGCTCTAAGTCTTATATCAAGTCTTTTGCGAAGCTCCGATGCAGCGTCATTTGTAAAGGTTACTACAATTATCCTGTCAGCCCGTACATTCGCACTTCGGTCAGCAATCAGCTGTGACAGTCTTTCAGTGAGAACAGCTGTTTTTCCGCTTCCGGCAGCAGCTGACACTATAACAGAGGCATTTCTGATATTTATAGCATTATCCTGCTGATCAGTCCATTTCATTGTCACTTTCCTCCTTCATATCAAGTATCTCATCAATTTCCGAAGTATCATTGCTGTATGCATTACGAATCCTTACAGGAGGATAATTTCCGCACACTCCTGTATATGGACAATACCGGCAGCCGTTATCTTCTGACTCAAAGTATAAAGGAACTGCGCTTGCATCTCCGCTGTAAACACTCTCTGCCATTTCCCTGAGCTTGCGATATGCATATTTACGCAGCTTTTCAAAGCCTGCTGAGCTGATACAGCTTGAATTTTTATCAATGTCATTGTTTTTATCCAGATTTACAGGAATATATTTCCCTGCAATTCCGCTTTCCATTGCCTCTAAAACATTTCTGTTGCCGAGAACAAGTCCATCTGACTTTAGACCTGAATTAATTGCTGACAAATTTTCAGTGTCACTCCGTGAATCATTTGCTTTAACTGAAGAAATTGTTACAGGAGAATAAAGCACTCCTGCCGGCTTGCAGTCGGAATAACAACCGCCCTGCTGTGTAATAGCAAAAAGATAAAGAAGCATCTGCATATTTATTCCATTGCTGAGCTTGTATGTATCGATTTTCTTTTTACTGCTTTTGTAATCTATTATACGTACATATTTTTCGTCACCTATGGTGCAGGTATCGGCACGGTCAACGATTCCTCCGAAGCTGAGACTTTTTCCGCTGCCAAATGACAGCTCAATTTCACTGTTTTTTTCCTTGTCTCTGAGATTCAGCTCAAAGGATTCAGGTATAAATGATGAAGCCATAAGCTCCTGCTGCGTGTGAATAAAAATTCTCACAAGACGGTCGGAAAGCTTTCTGAACCCAAGCTCAAACCGTGGATTTTTTGCAAAATCTCCGCCCATTTCTTCTTCAACAAATTTCTCAGATGATTTCTTTATCTCAGCCTTTAAATTATCATAGGACAGATTAATGAAATCCTCCTTGCTGTGATTTGAAATAATACTGTAAAAGCATCGGTGTATGATACTGCCCGAATATCTGCGGTCAAGTACAACCTTTTCTCTTTTATAAAGCCTGAGACACTCCTGACAAAAATACTGAAAATGACATTTATTGTAAAGCTCAAAGGCAGACGGCGAAATTTTCAACGGCTCAAAGCACATAAGCTGTTCCATTATACCGGTATTGACAGTATAATTCTCATGCTGAGCTGATCTGTTCAGTGTATAATCAAGTCTGCGGCGGTAATCAATATCCTCCATGAGAAGCTTTTTCAGAACTGCTGTTGACGAATCACAGCGCTTTATTTCCTGCATATAATGGTAAAATGCAGATTTCAGCGTGACTGCATAATAATCCGGAGAGAGCTGTGCCTCAGTGATAAGCATATCATTGTTCCCGAAAAGATTGATGATTCCGTCAATTACAGGTGCCGAATATTTCGCCTGACCTGACAGGTCACTCAAAGGATATGTTACAAAAATTTTCTCCGATGCAGCTGACAGTGATTTATATACAACAAGCCGTTCCGAAGCAATAAGGTCCTGAAGCCGTCTTGAGATTTCAATTCCGTTATCAGCAAGCTGCTGCTTATCCGTTTCAGAAAAAATTCCGTGTGTATTTACTGTACTTGGAAAATCACCGTCATTTGCGCCCATTACAAAAATTACTCTTGGTGAATTTAGTCGTGCAGTTCGTGCAGAAGCAGCAGTTATACTGTCAAGTGTCTGAGGAGGAACAGAATAACTTATCCTTCCAATAAGTGATTTTATTATTCTGCTGATTTCAGAAGCAGAAATGTCCTTATCATCAAGCGTATCAGAAACACTGTCAAGAATATCGATAAGACATGACCAGAGCCGTTTCAGCTCCGCAGCCTCATTATCCTTATTCGCCTTAATCAGTCTACCCATTGTACGGGCAAGATTCTTTTCCGCTCCGCATCTGCAAAGATATTCATAAAGACACATACAGAATCTGTTTGCCGGAAGATTCTTTGACAGCCTTCTTTTAAGCTCGTTTACAGGCTCAATAAAGCTGTGCCGAATCTGTTCAAGCTTTTCAAGATGAATGTCATCAGCAGTAAAGCTTTGCTCCCACAGCTCTCCGTCTATTCCCCATTTATAGCAGTAGTTTTCAAGCATGGAAATATCTGTCAGTGATATATCAAGAAGTCCGCACTTCATACAGCGAAAAATCAGTTCAGAGTTAAACTCCCTTTTTGTAATAATATCAAGGAGAGAGGAGAAAAAAATCATTACAACTGTATGCATGACAGGCTTTTCGATGCTGAGGAAACAGGGTATCTCATAGCGTTCCATTGCTGCTTTTAACACCTCAGAATAAGCTTCAATATTATTGGAAATAACTGCAATGTCGTTGTACCGCAATGTCCTGTCACTGAAAATAAGCCGCTTTATTGTTGCACAGACATATTCACATTCGCTGTAATAATCCTTTGCCTCATATATTTTTATATTCTCAGGAACAGGAGCTTTTTGGGTTTCAGCAGCAATATTCCGCAGAATATTGCTGCTAAGATATGCAATGTCACTGTTTTTAAACCTGTAGCTGCCGCTGTACTGAGATAAAATGCAGCTTTTGCCAAGGTCACGACAGATTCCTTTCAGTCTTCTGTAAGTTGAATTTACCGTTTCAAACAGAGTATATTCCCCCGCATTTACATCATCAGTTCTCAGGGATATACATACATTTTCGGCATCTGCTAAAATAACCTTTACAAATTCAAGCTGGTCGCCTGTAAAGCTTTCAAACTCATCGATAAATACGCTTTTATCTGCAAAATATCTGTTCAGATTAGCTATTTTCGCCGCTTCTCTTATATCATCAAATTTATCCTTGAATCCATACTGGCTCAGAAGTCGCTCATATTCAAGATATATCATTGCCACATCGGCTGCCTTATCCATAAGCTTTTTATCAAGAAATGCTGACTTTTCCATGAGAAGACTCGGAGTTATTCCGGATTTTTTCATTTCTTCAATCAGCTTCAGAATTTCTTCTGCAAAGCCCGGACGTGAGGACTGCCTTCTGAAATATCCGTTTGATTCAGGATTTTTCTGAAAAGCCGATACTGCTTCGTATATCATTATCATACGTGCTGTTTCATCGGCATAATCACCATTTCGGCAGCTGTCTCCGTAAATCTGGAAAAGATGACGGGCAAAGCCTGTAAAGCTTAATGAAATCAGTTTATTGAATTTCTCAGCACCGATTTTTTTATACAGCTTTTTATCAAATTCGTATGAAAACTGTTCAGGCACAATAATACAAATCTCTTTACCCATGTCCGCCTGCTGCCTGATTATATCAGTCATTCTTGTGGATTTTCCGCTTCCGGCTGCTCCTGTAATAAATTCAATCATAATCTGCTCCTTGTACAATAAAGCGTATCCGAAATATTCATGGACTGAGTTTTCGGATACGCTGTTTTATTTTAAAAATATGTGTTA